>BHEP01000072.1 GCA_003851245.1 Bacteroidales bacterium
ATATAGATCCACCGTATAACACTGGCAATGATTTTGTGTATAACGATAAATTTGTCGTAAATACTGAGGATTGGGAGGAGATGAGCGGCGATTATGACGACGATGGCAACCGCCTTGTGCAAAATAACGAAAGCAAAGGACGTTTCCATACCGATTGGCTTAATATGATGTATCCCCGTTTAAAACTTGCCAAAGATTTATTAAGTGATGACGGCGTTATTTTTATAAGTATTGATGATAATGAAGTTCATAATTTACGCAAAATTTGCGATGATATTTTTGGGGAGATGAATTTTGTTGGAGAGCACATAAAACAATCAAAAGTTGGGGGTGTATATGATAGTAAACATATTGTTAAAGAGCATGAGTACTGCATTTGTTATGCAAAATCAATAGGAACTTTGCCAGAAATGTTTATCGAACATAAAGTTGATTATTTGAAGAGATATAGCGAAAAGGATAATAATGGAAAATACTTTTGGGATACATTTGCTAGACCAGGATTAAAAAATCCTATTATTTACGATATTATTGCACCATATGGAACTATAATAAACAATGGATGGATTAGATCAAAAGAAAGATTTAAAAAAGAATATGCCGAAGGCATTATAAGAATTTTCAAGAAAAATAATGGTGAATGGAGTGTTCAGTTTAAACAGTATTTAAATGTAGAAGGTAGGAAGCCTCGCTCAATGACAATGGATTTGAAGTTCACAGGTCAAACCATGAACCACGATGCAAATGCAAGTTGTGTGACAACTTGGTTGGGACTTACCCAAAACATTCAAGTTCAAGGATGGCACCCACAATGTATGTGTCACGCAAGGGCTATTTTGATGGATGAAAAAACATTCGACGACCAAGAACTATCAGATTTGAAAGCTGCATTGAAAGGTACGGCATAGACCAAGCTTGAAGCAAAAAATGCGATTACAGAAATGCCACAAGGATTCAAAGACTGGGTTACTGACAATCAAGCAAAGCAGTCGAATTGGGGTTCAATACCGTATTTTATCAGGTACAATGTTGAAGTCCAGCTTTTACGAAAGCTGGACTTCTTTTTTTAGCCTAAAACAAAAAAAGCACCTAAATTTAGGTGCTTTTGTGTACGTTTGCGTGTACAGTTTTTATAACCAACTGATAATCAGCCTTTATTGCGGAGAGAGAGGATTGTGAACCAAACACTCCAACCTATACTAATTCAATGCCTTATCTTTTATTTCTGCCCTATGGGGTACGATTTGGAGCGGACTCTGAAATACCACTTCTGTCAACCTCTGCCTACCCTTTGTCTGCATAGAACTCAGGTTCAAAAGTAGTCTTTATTTTGGAATAAACAAAACATCTGATAATAAATGTTTTACACTTAGTGCAAGGTGCAAGCTATCTATATATAGATGCTTGCACCTTGCACCAACTATTTAAGCCTTCGCAAGTGCTTTCCCACTTCACGAAAGACCTGTTCAAATTCTGGCAAGTCCTGTATTTGCTCACCCATAGAGCCCGCCCAACGAGATTTGAAAATCGGAAGTTTGGCTTCGAGTTTAGCCAATAAATCGTCAGGGTTTAAACCTTTGCTCTTAGCCTTGCGTTCAAGCTCATGGATATGGTCTGAAATTTCCATACCGTCTATCTCCATCAAATACCACAAGTCGTAATAGTCTCGTGGCTGTGTTCGTGAGTATTCATGCGATGATATAATCTTTCTCCATTTGGGTGTCTCGCACCTTCGATTTGCGCACCAATTGCTGTATCTCACCTGGTTTAATCATGTTGTTATGGCTATTTTAATTGTTTGCGAATCAATATTTTGAAGGATGCTCCAGCGAGTTGAAATAGTGCCTGCATTTGGCAGTTCCGTATCCATAGGTACGACTGCTTTGGTACGAAGTTCTTGCAATCTTGCGGTAATATCCGTCTGAATTTCCAATAATTCCAAAAGATAACCCAATCGTTTTATGACTGCTTGAGATTTAAACCTCACTGCATAATCAAATAGTTGCTGGAACTTGATTTTATCTTTTGCCATATAGATAGCCTTCGCCACCTCGACTATTCCTTCCGCATAATCAGGCTTGAAAAGAGAGTCAATAATCGTTTTCTCAAGATCGGAACACATTACCTTATGGAAGCTATCGATCCATATCTTTTTCTCTCCAAAGAAATGATTTGAGTTGTGAAAAACGAACTGAAAATCTACCCCCTTGATATTCAATACCGACGGCTTGATTTGACGATTCACCACAATTTGCTCTTTTAGGGAGGGTTGTGTTATGAGGTTGTGAATCTGGAGCGCAGAATAGTAACCAATATAAAACTCTCCTCTTGCAAGTGGTTCTGCCAATAAATGCCAGTCAGGCATAAACGTCCCCGCATCTTGCTCATAAGGAATGATGTAATACAGACCATCCTTAATATTCCTTAAATCTATACCCAAGTAGGGCACCACTATGGAATAGGGAATTGTAGTTCTTTGCACCTTTGCCCCAAGAAATTAATACAGGTGCATTATGGAAGTGATAACAATAGACTCAAAGGCCTTTAAGGAGCTAATGGCAAAAATCAATGTGATTGCCCAGTTTGTTACATAGTATCAACCCGAAGGGGGCAATATGGATGACCAGTGGGTGGATAGCTACGAAGTGGCAACGTTTCTCAAAGTGAGTGAGCGGACACTGCAACGCCTACGTGCCAACAATGAAATTACCTTCACCAACATTCGGGGTCAGAACTACTACAAGATTGGCGACATCAAAAGAATGATGGAGGAAAAGAAGATAAAAAGCACGGAAGAACGCATGGAAGAGTTAATCACTAATCACAAGCTCAATGCTCAACACAGAAGGGATACTAAATAGAACAGGCAACGGATTGTCTGTTTTCAAGCATTATATCACAACCGATTGGCGGGTGGGACGCAATTTTCTGAATCCTCTTTATGAAGACAGCAAAGCCTCCTGCAATATATACTTTGACCGCAAAAGCGGTAAGTACAAAATCAAAGACTTCGGCAACGATGCGTATAGCGGCGATTGCTTCTTCTTTGTGGGGATGTTGAATGGGCTAGATTGTCGGAACTCACAGGACTTCGTGGAGATACTGCAAATCATTAACCGAGATTTATCTTTGGGGTTATCAGAAGGTAGCTCCAGCGACACCGAATTGTTGGTATCTCGCCCAAATCATCAATTGAGTAAACCACAACAAACCAAGCTAATAACAACTCAATACCCCCCCAATAGTAAACCTTACACTGCTGTTCCTCAATCGTTCACCGCCAAAGATTTGAGCTTTTGGCAACAATATGGCATTATTCCCGAAACGCTAAAAACCTTTAAGGTTACATCACTCAAACGATTTGAGAGTGAGAACAAAGATGGCAATCCTTTCAACTTCACCTACTCGGAGCAAGAGCCGATGTTTGGCTATCAGGGCAAACAGTATGTGAAAATATACAGACCTCATTCTCAAGTGCGATTTCTCTATGGAGGCAATGTAGAGAACTATTGCTTTGGTCTGGAGCAGCTACCAGCTAAGGGTGACCTGCTCTTCATTACAGGTGGCGAAAAAGATGTTCTCTCGTTGGCTTCAAGAGGTTTTCATGCCATCTGTTTCAATAGCGAAACCGCCAATGTTCCCCAAAACATAGTCAGAAAGCTATCCTATATGTTCAAACACATCGTGTTGCTATACGATATGGATAAGACGGGGCAGGAATCCTCGCTCAAGCATCAGCAGCAATTAACGGAGTTCGACGTAAAGCGGCTTTTGCTACCTATACCCGGCACAAAGGAGGCAAAGGACATATCCGACTTCTTTCGGATTGGCAATGGAGTAGAAGAGCTAACACGGCTGTTCCTCGACCTGTTGGAGCATCTATACAACGATACGCTATCCATATTAAAATCGTGTGAGGTAAATCTAAATAATCCACCCATGCAGTCACATAAAATTATTTCGATTAATGAAGTGCCGCTCGGTACGCAGGGCAACCTGCTTTGTGTTACCGGTGGCGAGGGAACGGGTAAGAGTAACTATGCGGCCAGTTTGATAGCTGGAGCGATACGCAATTGCAGTGCAGAGATCGACACTCTCGGCGTAGAGGTTGCATCTAACACCAAACAGCAAGCAATATTGTTGTACGACACCGAACAATCGGAGGTTCAACTCTTCAAAAACGCAAGCAATATTGTTCGCAGGGCAAAACTTGATGCTATGCCCACGTGTATGAAAGCATACAGCTTGACAGGGATGTCACGCAAACAACGCTTACAATCCATTGTTGAGAGCATGGATAAGTTTTACTTTCAACACAAAGGCATTCACCTTGTGGTCATTGACGGTATCGCCGATCTGATTCGTGGTGCCAATGATGAGCAGGAGAGTATCGCCCTAGTCGAGGAGCTCTACCGATTGGCAGGCATCTACAACACCTGCATCGTCTGTGTGTTACACTTCATCCCCAACGGCATGAAGCTCAGAGGGCATCTTGGTTCGGAACTCCAACGCAAGGCAGCTGCCATTCTATCTATCGAACATGATAGCGACCCATCACTATCGGTAGTCAAAGCCCTAAAGGTACGTGATGGCAGCCCCTTAGACGTTCCTATGATTCAATTCGGTTGGGACAAAGAGGTCGGTATGCACGCCTATCGGGGTGAAAAGCCCAAAGAGGAAAAAGAGAAGCGTAAAGAGAATGAACTGATTGAGGTAGCCAAAACTATTTTCAAGCATCATAAGTTCACCACTTATGTCGATTTATGCGAACAAATACAGGGGCATTTAGACGTAAAAGACCGTACGGCAAAGAGCTATATCAAATTCATGCGGGAGAAGGAAATCATCCTCAAAGACCCTTCTAATTCAAGTTATTTTATTATTGGACACATTTAGAATCAACAATATGGAACAAATATCTAAGCAGAATTTCGAGGCGTGGATGGAACGTATATTAGACCGTCTTGACCGCACAGATGGCAAGCTGGAGCAGGTATTGAAGCGACAAAATTGCATGGACGGTGACGACTTGCTCGACAATCAGGATTTGATAGGACTTCTCAAAGTGAGCCACCGCACATTGCAGCGGTTTCGCTCAGACGGCAAACTGCCCTACTGCAAATACAAGGGCAAAGCGTACTACAAGCTTACCGATGTACACCAGTTTATCAGAGCGTATTTTGAGGGTAGATAATTGGCAGCCTGTTTCTAATTGTTGAAACAGGCTGGTTCATTTCTGAGCAGTTGTGAATATTATTTATACAAAGCACTTAAATCAAATTTAATTCACTATATTTGCAAAATAAATGCAGGTGTAGCACATTCAAGTATGATATTAGAACTTAAATTTAAGAATTTCAGGTCGGCCAAAGATTGGCAAATACTGAGCTTTGAGGCATCCGCAGACAAAATTGCGGAGCAATATTACTGTACTGTAATCAACGACACGAGGGTGTTGAAGATGGGAATCCTCTATGGGGCAAATGCTTCGGGGAAGACCAATGTGCTATTGGCTCTGAACTTTTTGCGTAAGTTGGCCATCATGCCGAGAGTCAATAAAAGTGAGAAAACAGGTTTTATCCCATTTTTATTGGACGATGAGACCAAAAAAGGTTCGGGTAGTTTTGAACTTACATTCTTCGTAGGAGACATCAAACACGTCTATTCAATCGAAGTAGATAATAGCTCCGTACTTCAAGAGACATTGAAATATTACCCCGGCAAGCAGCCTGCCGAGATATTTTCCCGCACTACAATCGAGGGTATCACGCACATTCAGTTGGGCAGCAAAATCAAATTGAACGCCGCCGAGCAGGATAAGTTACAGGTAAATACACTCAGCAACATGAGTGTTGTTGCCGCTTTTGCCACTGCAAACTTTGTCTTTCCCGAATTGGAACGTGTCTATAACTATTTTTTTAAACAATGGTTGCCATTATTGCAACCTCAAACAGATCTGCGTAAATGGGGCAACAAAGAGGTTGAAGCAGATAGCGAACATAAAGCGTTTTTGCTTGATTTGCTCCATCGGGCGGACTTTAATATTTCAGGATTTGATTTTCAACAAAATGAGATAAACAAAAAAACGTCCGACTTATTGTTTGAGCATACAATTTCGGTGAATGGACAATCTTCCGTTCATTATCTGCCCGATATGTTAGAGTCGGCAGGGACGATGCGCTACTACGGCTTGGGTAAGATTCTCAGCACATTGCTTGAGAATGATGCCATTATTCCCATTGACGAGCTTGAAAACTCCCTGCACCCGGATCTGTTCGCACATTTCATTAACCTGTTCTTGGTGAATTCAACACGTTCTCAGCTGATTTTCAGCACACATAACCTACAATCGTTGGATACGGAGGATTTGCGTAAAGATGCCGTTTGGTTTACCGAAAAACACGAGGATGGCTCAACCGAATTGTACTCGCTTGATGATTTTAATATCCGAAATGGGGTCTCTTTTTTGAATGCCTACAATGCCGGCAAATTTGGAGCAAAGCCAACATTGGGTAGTATATTTATCTCTAAAAAGCAATAGTTATGGCACGAGAGAGAAAACCCAGAGAAACTCGCAGGTCTTATGCTATTGTAGGGGAAGGTATCACTGAATTTTTCTACTTTGATGGATTTCGCAGCAGTGAAAAAGAGTTGCTTAAAAAGTATAATATCAGCCTCAAGCCTGATAAACCCAAGCATCCCGACTTCAGCGATATTATTGCAAAAGCCAAATCATTGCTCGACAAGGAGTATGATGTAGTTTTTTGTTTGATAGATATGGACTACATTAATAGTGATGCAACCCGCAAGCAATTCTACCTTCAAGAGAAATTGGAGTGTGGAAAAGTTTACCCTGATTCTATCTACTTCGTTGAGAGTAATCCTGCTTTTGAGTTCTGGTTTTTGTTGCATTTTGTCTTTACCGACCGCCAATTCCGTAACTGCAACGAAGTAATTGCAGAGTTGAAAAAAGTGGGGCGCATTGAAAATTACGACAAGACCATAGAATATTTTTCTAAAAACAATATCTACCAACAACTCCGAGAACGATTAGACTCCGCTATGGAGAACTCTCAAAAGTTGTCGGCAGATACCAAGAATATTCTTTGCCCATATTCGAGTGTATTCGAGGTGTTTGAAAAGTTGATGAACCCTACATCCTCACTCCCCTAGCGACTTGCCTATTCTTCTCGACTTCAGCCCCTTTAGTAGCCACCATATCCACCGCTCGGCTATCTCCTTGTTCAATGGGTTTTAGAGATAGTTGAATCTTGCGGTCGAGTGCCGAAAATTCGGATTTCAGCTCTTTCAATTCATCCTATCTGCGCCATGTGCTTTTGACGAGCTCTTGCAGTACGGGCAGGTCTTTGGTGATCTTCTCGGTGTCGGCTTGGTATTTCTCAATCGTTTTCGGGATCTTTTCCAGTGCATTGAGAAAGCTATATGCGGCCAATTTGGGGTCGGCGGCAAGGTGTCCGTTGTTGTGATTGTGCTTGATGCTGCCTTCCCCCTCGATGAAAAAGCGGTTCTCTTTGAAGTCAAAGTTATCTTTCATGCTCGATTCGGTTTTTACCAGTAGGTTGAAGCCGTAGAGCGTGCCTATTTTGTAGTACTCGCCGTTGGTTCGTGTCTTTTCATTGATTTCGTTGAGCTTCACCCCGATAACTTTTGGGTCAGAACCTTGTACACCATTGAGTTGCATGGGGTTCAATACATTGCCCTCGGTGTCTTTTTTAAGTACAGAGGTGTACGTCTGCCAGTCGCCCTGTAAACGAGAGATTACATCCTTATTGCCGTCCACCGTTCTAGTGATACTCTCCGCCTTGCTTACCGATGATGCTTTACTTCGGGTAAAGGCATGACGCTCACTCTCCAATGCTGCGATTCTCTTCTCCAATTTGGCTTTCTCCAATAGGTCGGTGTTGCCCGATAGGATTGCCACATACTCCGAAAAGTTCATACCTGATTTCTCGTCCAAACTACCCTCGTCAATGGTACGGCTGCCCATATCATTGGTTTTCAACTGCTGGATAAAAAGTTGCTTGTTGTGCAACAGGTTGAATTTGTAACTATCCAATGATTTCTCAACAGCGTATATTATTACATCTACCTTGTTGTCGGCATGGAGTTTGGCTACCTCATTGCCCTTACGAATGGCTCGTCCGTCCCGCTGAGTAAGGTCAGAGGGTCGCCAGGGTGAATCAAGATGATGAACGGCAACGGCTCGGCGTTGAGCGTTCACACCAGTACCCAACATTTCAGTTGAGCCAAAGATAACACGTATGCTGCCTCTGTTCATCCCCTCAATCATCGCTTTGCGTGCCGTATCGGTCTTTGCCTCTTGGATAAAGCGGATTTCACTTGCGGGGATATTATGTTCTTCCACCAATTTTCGCTTGATCTCGCTGCATGGATTCCACACGCCGGGCTTGTATGTACCAAGATCCGAAAAGACGAACTGAGTGCCTTTGTTTGCGTCGTATTTGTTGTAATACTCCGCAATTTTGGCGGCACAGTGCGAAGCCTTGTTGTCGATATGGTCGTCATAGCTTGGGCTTATCATCCGCATATCAAGCGACATCTTACGGGCATAATCGGTGGCAATAAGCATCTTTGCCTTTTGCTCGCTGTCGGAGAGTTCACCACGCCCCAACAATCTGCCATCGCCTGACTTGGCAAAGGCTACCAACTTTTCGATAAACGCCACCTGCTGTGGAGTCGGAGGAATATTGTGCAAGATCTCGTTCTTTTCGGGGCGGTCAATGTCAATATCTTTAGCGGTGCGGTAGTCGGTAATTTCGCTGTAAAAGGCGGCTAATTCGGGCACTTTTATAAAATACCTAAACCGTTCCTTCTGCACAATTTCGTTAGTAACCGAAAATTCGTAGTCAACGGTTTTCTTAGCGAATATCGCTGCCCACGCATCAAATGTGTTGATGCTTTGCCGTTCCAACTCCTGCGGACGCAAGTATTTGAAGAGTAGGTATAGCTCAGTGAGTGAGTTAGAAATGGTAGTCCCCGAAAGAAATGTTGCTCCCAAATCCTTGCCCGTACGTTCTTGTATGGTGCGAAGTGCGAAGAGCATATTCATCGCCCGTTGGCTACCATCGGCATTGCCAAGCCCTGCCACACGGTCGTGACGAGTGGTGAACATCAGGTTTTTGAAGCGATGACTCTCATCCACAAATATATGGTCAATGCCCATCATCCGAAAATCAACCACATTATCGGTACGGCTTTTAATCTGCTCAGCAATGACACTCAATTTTACCTCCAAGTTCTGCTGCCGTTTGACAACGCCTTTCAACATTCCTCGTGACACCTCCCTGCCCTGACTACGCAGTACGTCTAAATTTTCCTCCACACTGTCGAGTTCTTTCTGTAAAATATCTCGTTGAATTTCGGGAGACTGTGGTATCATACCGAACTGGTCGTGGGTCAAGATCACGGCATCCCAAGAGTTATTCTTGATGTCATTGAATATCCGCAACCGCTTGTCGGGCGTGAAATCTTCCTTGCCCGGATAGAGAATACGAGCGTTGGGATAGGCGGTCTTGAACGTCTGAGCTATCTCGTGCACATTGGCTTTGAGCCCGATAATCATCGGCTTATTTGCCAGTCCCAGCCGTTTCATCTCATATGCCCCGCAGCACATGATTAGTGTTTTACCTGCCCCGACTTCGTGGTCGCAGACACCTCCTCCATTCTGTTTAAGGCGTTGTAATTAAATAACATGTACATTATTTGGTTTTATTACGTAGTTCCATTCTCCATGAAATTCGTTTCTATATAAAGCTATTTGGCCCAACTCATCCTGTGAAACGACTATTCCTTTTTGATAGATTGTATTGTCGATTTTGGCTTTTACACAAAGTCCACTTTTTGTCGTTGTTGATGCTATTAAATTTACCACTACTTGCAAGTTTGTAAGTGGTTTAGCTCTCCAGTTCAAACTAATAAACGAGAATAATTTATGCTCAATCTTACTCCACTTACTCGTACCAGGGGGGAAATGGCTCACATGTATCTCCATACTTATCTCATTGGCGAATAGTTGCAACTCTTTCTTCCACAATTTACTTCTGGAGCTATTGCTTCCTCCACCGTCAGCGGTGATGTATAACTTAGATGCTCCGGCAAATTTAATTTTGCCCATCTCATTCCACCAACTACGTATACTTGCAACTGCAAAACTGGCTGTGTCATAACTAATTCCAACACTAAGCCAGCCCTGGTTATTCGCAATATCATACACTCCATAAGGCACTGCCTTGCCTAATTTGGGGTCAACAAAATCATACACATCGACCTCCGTTGGCTCACCCTTTGGACTCCATTCTTGGCCACTGTTCTTCAAATTGCCTAAAACCTCTTTCTTCTTGCAATCAACCGAAATAACAGGCTGGCCATCAGCAAAAAATTCAACACAAGTAGAGTTAATATGCTCAAATTGCGCATCTCTATCTTCGTGTGTTCCTCCTTCATCAGTCTTACGGTTGCTTTGAAGGCTATAGTTCAACTCCTGCAAAATTCGACCAACAAGCGCATGACTAACATTATATCCCAATGCTTTTGTTGCTTCTGCTATGTTGCGCAAACTCTTACTTGTCCACTGCAAAGCCCTCATAGGATCGCCCATTGTATGGGGACTGACAATTCTCTCAATAATTTTGGATATATTTTCATCCTTTGCTGTCTCTTTTTTACGACCCCCACCTGCTCGTCTTATTCCTTTAGAGATCTTATTGTCAGATAATGAACTACTTGCCAAATCACGTAATCCTGCATTAATAGTCATCCGCGATGCTCCTGAGGCCTTGGAAACAAGAGACAAACCCCCTCTACCAAGCAGTTTAGAATCAGAAGCCAATACCAATCTGCGACTCTTCTCATCTAAGTGAGGTAAAAGTTTAGTGTACCTATTCGTTAAATCAGATATGCTTTGCATAGTTTTTTTTATGCAAAGGTACACATTATTTTGTTACATTGCCTAAGCATGCGCTGCTTACTGCGTCCAGTACTACTTTTGTCTTTATTCTGGATTAAACACTCTTTAATATCGGCTATCAACAACTCATTCATGCGTGGTTTGTGACGAACCCCTGATTGGTACACGGG
>BHEP01000073.1 GCA_003851245.1 Bacteroidales bacterium
TCTTTATTTCGTTTCGGCTACGCCTACACTACATAAAGAGGCGGCAGGCCCAGAGAAACGAAAAAAGAAAAAGGAGCTGTTCACTTTTCAATTATTATACCTGTTCACTTTTCGATTATTATATACACAAGAGTTCATTGGATGAAGAATGATAAATGAAGAATGATAAATGAATAATGAACCCCGACGCTTTGGCAAGAGTCTGCTTCTTTCTATATTAGAAGGCATGACCACGGGCAATGCTGCTTACCGTGCAGCGCATGTTTATTACTGGAGTTTCGCCCCTTACCATGGACGACCTTACCAGCGGATTCAAGATAGGAAGCAATGTGACATTAGAGCCTCAGATCAACGATATTATAGGTTTTAGCGAACAAGAATTGCGCACCATGCTAGACTATTTCAAGGCAGAGGGAAAGATGCCGCATACGGTAGCAGAGATTATTGAGACCGTAGCGGCTGCAAATTCTATTTCAAAAAACGTCCTAGAGGTGGTGTAGTAGCAAGTTGTAAATTTTATTTTAATTCTTTTTTAATGTCGCTTGTACCTTCAGAAATAACCTTGGTCACTTCGACAAAACCATCACTGACTCCTTTTATCGTAACTTTACCACTAAGTGCAATATCCATTGCGTCATTGGTTATTTCTACGGTTGTGCCAGAATAATAATATGCTTCTTGGCTTAGCACATTCCCTTTAGAAAATTTCAGGAACTTGCTTTTATTGAGTACCGTTATTGCATATGTGCCATCGGGATTTGTTGTGCCCACTGATTTGTATCCTTTTTTAGGGCTTCCATTTTTATCAGTTTCTATTTGTCCTTTTTTATTAACTTTTAGATATTCAGCCTCAATCTTTACTCCAATTAATGGATTTCCTTCATTATCAACTATTTTGCCTTTTATTTGTCGAGGAGTTTCTCCCACATATTCATTGCACTGGTCAATTCTATTTTGGCAATGTGTATCATTGGCATTCAAGGCAAGGGTTTTTTCGTATTCGTGTTTTGCATCTATCCATGATTTGTCATTAAATAATTCATCAGCCTTTCTTTTGCTTGTTGTACAATTGTATACGTCTTCCATTTTTTGCGCTATGTCAGATTCTTCAGGTCCATCGTCGCAAGCCAATGCGTTTTGATATTCCACTTTGGCATCTTCATATAAGCCATCTAAATAGAGCTTGTTTCCTTTGTTGCGATATTCTTGAAAGCATGTTAGACCAATCGTTCCATTGGGATCAATGATCATTAGGAATAGGGGGATTTTAGCCTTTAGATTTAAATCATAAGACAAGGTTTCAAAATTGGGGGAGCTAATTTTCAATTTTCTTCCATTGTGTCTGGGGAGGGTACTAAATTTTAGTTTGTAAATAACCATTGGGCTTTCTTCGGATTTTTCGTATACATCAACAAACTTGTCCATTGTTGATTCGAAATCGAGATTTAGCGGCGAGGTGATAAAAACCACAGTTTCGTCGTCTCCAGCTTCTCTAGGAATTACCATTTCTTTTTCTATGATGCTAACATCCATTTTCCTTTGCCCCAAGCAAAGACTTACAGATACGCAGGAGAGTAAAATAATTAAATAAAAAACTTTCATAATTTAAATTTTTATGTGATAGGGAAGTGTTTGTATTATATAATATTGTTTTGTACGAATTTATTGCACTTCAAAATTTCCCAACTGAAAGATGTCGTTTTTAGGTAAATCTTTTCCATTGAGTTTTTCTGGTTGCCAGGTGCGCACGTGAATTATGGGGCTGTTTTCATTTTTAAAGTCCATCATTAAGAACACATATCCGACGTCGCTATACCTGCTTGTATTCCAGCCTTGTTTTAGGTTGATTCCATATATTTCGTCATACCGTGGATGTTTAGAGACTTCTATTTCGTCAAAAACAATATTTATTCTTGTGTTATTTTTGAAAACATTCTTTAGCCCAGTGATGTATTCAGCTTTTGTTTTTTTCTGGTATTCAATTTTTTCAGCCGATATACCATATGAAGACGCATCTGTTCTATTTTCAGTTTTTATAACCTTTCCTGTGATTATTAGTGCATCTTCACTATATACTTTTTCTAGGAAAGTGATGTCTTTTCTGTTGTATGAGGTTCTAAAATTTTCTACAAAATCAAGTATTACTTGTCTGCGGCGTAGATCGGATACGTCATTACCTTCGGCATTCATTATTTCGGCATAATTGTGATGATCGAGTGCAAAATATAAATCATCAACATTTCCTTTTGAGTCAAATTTCACGACAATTTCGGCATAAGCATCCTCTTCGGGCATATCTTTCAAAAATAGGGGAATATTTCTCACCTCGTAGCCAGTAGGGGTCTTTAGAGCCCGTTCTATTATCTGCGTTTCTAGGCATCGAAAAGGAGCAAACTCCCACATAGACAAAATGGCAGCTCTACCGTCTTTACTAAGTCCTTTCATTTTGAGAGTAGGCACTTTATTGGCAAAAAAAGCAGTGTTAAACTCGCTAAGTATTTCCGAAGTGTTATTATTTATTGCTTTTGCTGTTGTAGGGTCTACGTCTGTACATATTAGTTTGCTAGCATATTGAGCTTGAAGGACGTTAGAAAAGCTAAGTATAAAGACGCAGATTAAAACCTTTGTAATCTTAAATTCTGACAAATTAAATTGTTTCATATATGGCAGTTTTATTTTGATATGTTTTATTTTGATTATTTTTTAAAATATTTGGAACCATATTCGCAGATTGTCTTGATGGGTATCATTTGTTAGTATTTCGCCGCTGATTAAGTCTTTTCTTTCGTTTGTAGCCCCAGTGTCGAGTATTGCCACTACTTCTCCTGAGTTTTTATAGACAATGATGTAGGCATTGTTGGTGTCGACAATTGTTTCCATTCTCCCGTAGGTGATCTTCATTTTATTTACATCAAATATTTTTCTGATTTCAGGAATTGTTTTAGATTTGACGATTGTTTCTAAGAGAGTAGCACCTTCTAAGGTTTTATTTTCCAATGTGCTATTCAAAGAATCTAGTCTTTGTTTTTCTTTATCTTCAAGATAGCTTTGCGACTCTTCTTCTTTTTCTGCGGCATAAGTGGCCTTGTCGTTAATATTGCTTTCTTTGTCAGTATTCTTGTTTGTGCTTGTTTTTTCTTCTTTTT
Source organism: Bacteroidales bacterium (assembly GCA_003851245.1). GTDB lineage: Bacteria > Bacteroidota > Bacteroidia > Bacteroidales > Azobacteroidaceae > BHEP01. The sequence goes on from BHEP01000073.1 coordinate 3,147, forward strand.
TGTCTGTCAGTTTTACTTCAGGTGTATTCTGAGAGAATGTTGCGTGTATATTATTTTTCTTAATATAGGCGAGTGCTCTAATTTTGTTTCCTCTAGGAAGGTCTATGCTTTCTGTTAGGTATTCGACATCTTTTATCTCTATTTTTTTCGCAAATTGCCATTCGGGATGATTGAGAATCTCTTTGTTTATTTCAGATAGCAGTGCCGATTTAGCCAATTTGTCAGCTTCTTTTTTAGTATTTGCTACACCTTCGCCATATAGGTAAAGACCAGAAGTCTTCACCTCTTTTTCAAATTCACGTTTTATACTTTCCGATATCTCTTGCCCTAGGGTTGTTGAAAAAGCTATGCAGCAGAGATATATGCTAAATAGGTGTTTTATCTTGTTTTTCATAATTAGAAATTAATGTCGATTTTATTTTTTGAAAATTCTTTGTAGATATTTTTTATATTCTGATTTGGTATATAGGTGTACAATGTGCTAGTCCAATTTTCTTTTTTGTTAAAAATATTTTCTGGCTTCGTCTCAATATACAATAGATGTATGCAATTGTACTCCAAACTACGAAAAATGACACTAAGTTTTATGGATTCGGCACTAAAATATTCTATCCCTACAAAAGTTTCATATTTGTCTTTGAAATAGCAAAGGAGTTGATATAATTCTACTTCGTATTTCTTAACATTACTTCCATAAGTTTTATGAAATATGTCAAGATAGATGTTTTTTGACTTCTCGTTGAGATGCAAAAGTATATTAGAAATGCTTTCTATAGGCAGTTTCGTATTGTATATCAGTTGAGCTCCTCCCATTTCATTTTGCATAAAAAACGTGCTGGCATTCATTTTTTTAACAAATAGATCCTTCCCTACTTTTTCAAATACACCTTTTTTTATTTCTATCAAATTTGCGAGATTAACTACAATCACATCTTGCTCATTGATTTTGCAATCTGAATTTAGAAGGTCTATTTCAAATTTATCTTCCAATTCTTTTTTATCCATTCCTAATATAAGGTCGTAGTTTGCTGGAAATCTTAGCGAGAAATCTGAATGCTCATTATGCCAAGTAGAAGTCCAATATAGGCTGTCTTTAGTCAGCACGTATTCATGGGCTTGCTCTGAGGCAAATTTGAGGGATTTTTCTATTTCTCTCATAAAAGGAGCTGTGCCAGGTAGGGGATTCTGCAGCAAGACCTCGATCTTATATTCTGTTAGAAGCATCTTTGCATTCTCGTCATTTTTTTGCAGCAGTACTTCTAAAAATAATCGTTCTTGAAAATTTGCAATTGTTTTTCCAAGATTATTTTTTATGTCTTGAGAAAAAATGACAAGTCCTAGATGTTCGATTTCGCCCGAGGAGTTATATTCCACATGTATAGGCATGTTGATAGCATTGCAAGAAAAATATTTCGTTGTCTTGGGCAAGGTGCATTTCCCCTGCAATAGGCCACCAAGGTATTCTAAATGCTGCGATTTAAAAGTCTGAGCCTTTAGTGTTGCTATGCTTAGAAGCCAGCAGAAGATAGTAAGCTTGACGATAAACTGGTTCATTTTTTATTTAATAGGGTAATATTATTGTCTATTGTTTGCCGATTCTTATTGCTTCTTTCTGTATTCCGTCTCTACCATAAAGCTCTCCATGTTCGAGTTTTCCGTTGTCAAATTTCCCTGTAATATATTCTCCGGCTTCTGCATAGGTGGATTTTCCTTTAGATTCTCTAATTAAAGTACGTGAGTTGTATGTCAAAGTTCCTGTTCCATGAGGCTTGCCATTTTTTAGGGCTCCAGTATATGTTCCGCCAGTGATAGATACCGTCCCTGTCTTGCTTCTATCAGCATCCTGACTTGCTTCCTTTGGTTGTGCGATTATTTTTTCGGCTATCTCTTCGACATTTGCGATAACGAGGGTGTCTTTTTGCTCTGTTGGATCTTCGACGCTTATTTCGACTGGCTCTTCGATCGGTTCTGGCAGTATAGGGGTAGTTTTATCTCCTTGGAGCAAGAAAAATGCAGTAGCGCCTCCAGCAATAATAAGCACAGCAATTGCCGCTGCTATTATGCCTTTGGGACTTCCTTTCTTTTTTATTTCTACGAGTTCACCATCACATTCGGGGCATTTGAAGTCGTCGCCAATGTTTATTTGTATCTGTTCTTTGGTGTTTGCTTTGTTGCAGTTTCCAAAATTGAGGCATATACCTATCTTATTTGCTGTATTTGTTTTGTTCATTGTTTTGTGTATTTTAAAAACAGATGTTTTTAGAGTTTCTCATTACGATTTTTCTATTAAGTCTAAAGCTTGTTCGGCTCTATCGCTAAAGAATTTAAATTCTTGCGATCCTTGGTTCCCTCCACATTCGGGAAGAATTATTTTTACTATTAGCTCTTGAATGCCTGTTACAAGTTCGTTTCTTTTGTCTACATGTAGGTATTCGTTTTTGAGTGCCAGCCTTACTTTTTCGCGCAATGTTTCGCCAAATTCCTCATTAAATTTCGCGCTATTAATAATGCCAGTAAAGGTATCAGCAAAGGGGTTTAAAACCTCTAGTCCCAGCCTATTTTTCTCTACTATTCCGAATGCACTTTTGCCGCTTCCATCGGCCTTGTCTGCATATTTGATGATTCCTATAGAATGAGCTACCATGAGGTAGGCGGTATATTTTGCTCTTATGTCGGAGGGTAGCATATCTTTCGCTACAAATAGGTCGGGGAGAGTGTCTCCTGTACCTTCGGTATGCAATACGGTGCGGTTTTGGCGGGCTTCGTTGGGGTTATTTACCAGATAGTCGTATTTTTCTTTTAGAAATGGGAGGTCTCTCAGGGCGCGTATTGGAAAGCAGTAGGTGATGCTCGCTATTGTCATTTCGTTTTTGCGAGATCCGCTCATATCTACATATACATGCACGTCTCCTTGTACAGCTCCCAGTAATGCTTTTTCCAATCGAGCAGCAAATTTTTGAACCTGCTCATTTCCTTCCACCTTCGGAAGGTTTATCATTATCACTTTTTTGAATATGGAGATTCCTTTTTCTGGTATTGGGTTGTTTTTGACGGCTCTGTTAAGCTCTGTTGGATTGGCGTTTATAAGCACCCCACTTTCTTCGATTACTTTTTTGGCAAAGGTTTTGAGATCTTCTTCGGAGCTAAAATGTTCATTTAGCTGCTCCAATATATTTCTGTTGATTAGTTTATCGCAGTCTTCGGTAAGAATTTCATCGTGTATGGCTATTGATTTTTTGCGTATCAGGGTATCTAAGAGGTATGATATGTCTTCGGTGTTTATCGTTGCATTGGCGCGTGCGAAGCTTTGTTCGCTTCCAATGAGATTGACTAGTTCTTGTCTAAATTCACTTGCAATGTTTGTTTGCCTGTTTTTGTTGTGCGACACATCTTTGGTGAATTTTATTACAGCATTTCTATCGTAAAAGCTGATTACAGAATCTTGCAGATTGATATTAGATCCGCCTTCGGTGCATCGTATTCCTATTTGTTCTTCCGAGGTTTTCAGAGAATCGTTGATTGTATTTACAAATTTCTCTATTCGTGTGCGCATTGTGTTTAGCATGTTTCTCAGCACAGCCAATACGCTTAGGCCAAATTGTAGGCCTTCGATTTCTGTTTTCCTAACAAATAGTAGTTGTAGTATGGTGGCATGCGCCTGAATCATTTTGTTTTTGAAGAGCAGACCTCCTAATAGTCCTTTGTTGGACCATTCTAATTGGTTTAGTTGTTTTGCTTTTTCGAGTTCTTCTATTTTCTGATTGTATGTGCTAATATTGCTTTCAAAGGCGGTTCTTTTTTGCGATACCACTTCTGTGATCTTATCGGTGAGTTCGCAAAGGTTATATAGAGAGAAATCGCCATCTTTCCATTTGTCGAAGAGATAGTGCTCTATGATGTTGCATATTTCGCTGGCATGTTGTTCTTTAGCCTGTGTTTTCCCCTCATAAAAGTTTTTTACGCCTCCTTTTCTAAAATATGTATTGTATCCTTCGGCACAATATTTTTCCATTTCGTTGAGGGGCATCTTTGCTTTGCTAGCTTCAGCTGCCCAGATAGGTATTACGCTAGTCCAATAGTCGCTTATGCTGTTCCATTTTTTTGCATCGGAGTCCAAGATAGGTTTGTCGAGCATGAGATGTTTGTCTGTAATTCTCCATCTCTCCAATTGTTCGGCTTCTTTTACAAAGGAGTGAAAGTCTATATTTGCTGGCGCATCTCGGAAACCTAAATCGTCGTTCCAGTTGTTGTATCTGATTTGCAATAGAGCTTGTCGCCCAAAATTGTATGTGAAGTATTCTATTATTTCCTCTTCGGGGATAATTACTCTTTTGATACCGAAGGAGCCAAATGTTTTTGAGCGTACGATGTCTATTTCTCCCTCTTTTGCTTTTTCGTTATTCTCATATCTATAGTCATCAATATTTTCGAAGCTGTATGAGCGCATAAAAGCATTCGTATTTTTATTGGTTTCTAGGAAAATGCGGTTAAATAAAAAATCGGAGATGATGGTAGGAAGTTGATCAAAGGAGTGTAAGATCTTCCCATGTTCATTCACATTGGAGTATAGCATACATCCGTTTGCTATTTTCTTTGTAGAAAAATCTAGCCTATCTGCTCGTCCTGTCACATCGTGGGGTATGTATTTTTGCGAAAGCAGGCCATTCAATTCCATGAGTGCTGCATATCCATTGGCATGGTATCTTCCAGCTTCGCAACCTGAGGGTGGCGATAGCTCAGGCACCATAGCGTAGGCAACAATATCTGTTCCCGATGTGCGTGATGAATCTATTTCGTGAGGAAACAGTTTTCTTGTTTGGGCAATCACATCTATTATTGATCCCGATCCAGTTCCTCCTGCGAGTCCTGTTATTATATGTATATTGAGTACTGTTTTGCCACTAATTTTATTTGTTTTTCTGTTTTGTGTGTTGAGAGTATCTATAAACGACTGTACGGAAGCGCCAAAGAGAATGCGTCCGGCCTTTCTTTTCTGACCTGCGGCTGCGCCAACTGTTCCTATTGTTTTTTGCATCACCTCGGGGTCGCCAATAAAGCCGCTGAGCCCAGGGAATCCACTGGGATTGCTAAATACGGCATTGAGGTCTATTCCTTTTATGTTTACAAACTCATTGGTATCGAAGGATGCGTCTTGTCCAAGAACTTTGAATGTGGCATCGCCAGGAGTCATCATTTCGTTTGTGGAGTCGACATATACAAAGCCTATTGGTAGTTGGCTGCGCTCTTCTTCATTGTATTCTTTAAAGAGTCGTTTTCTAAACTCTTTCAATACCTTTCCTCCTGTGCCACCCAGCCCAATGAGGATGTGATTTTCCTTAGTTGTCATATTTTTCAGTTTGTAATTTCAATATTTTTGTTAATAAGTATTTCCATCAAAATGATTGTAATCGCCAAACTTGTAGGCCAAGGGCTTACTCATTTGGTTGGCAGCATAAGTGATGATGCCAAAAGCTAGCAGTTGCAATACTACCAGAGTTGCTATCAGCGGATATTTTACTGCATTTATTTTTGATTGTACGCTGTCTGTTAGCAAATCCAGCGTGGTAGTAATCATAGATTGTGCCTGATCAGCCGCACTTAGATTTGAAGTTTTTATCAGTTCCTGTTTGTAAGTCTCCGTTTCAAAAATATTGTTTAAATCTATGTATTTGCTTATTATGGGGTATTGCTTTTTCATGGTTTTTTCGAGCTCTGGCAATGAGGTTTGTTTTAGCAGCTCCACTACACTTGCTTCTTGTATTTCTTTGACCATATTGCTAGCTCTATTGAGATTTATGATAAAGACAAACAATATGCAAGAAAATATTGCAATTACGAAGCATAGTATATGATGAATTGCATCGGGTCTGAAGTGCGCTTTAAGCAATCGCCCCCAATAGACGCAGCTAACCCACAGCAGGGTGGAGAAAAATATTGCCCAGAAGAGGCTAGATATTAAGTTTGCTATGATTGCCATAGAAATTATTAATATGAGTTTTATTGCATCTTTTAGTTAAAAGACACAAAAATACAATAATTATTTGGACATTGTATAATTAGTGTGGGGCAAATATTATTTTAATGATATAGATCAATATTTTTACCCTAAGTTTTCTTTTTTTACCATTAAGTTTGATATGGCATATAGGGGATAAACATCTATGTTGTCGTATCTAGAAAAATTTTCGAGAGAAGAACGCACTCCTTTTGTCAATTTTTTTTCTTCCATAAAAATGCGTAGGCTCTGCATAGCCCCTTTTGTTCCAGCTTTGATTTCTATTGGCAATACACAGTTGTTATGTTGAATAATGTAGTCGACTTGAGCATTGCTTTGAGATTTTTCTCTATGCCAACAATAAAGTTGAGCTTCGTCATAACAAGAAGAAGCCTTAAGCAATTCTGTGCCAGCGAATATTTCGGCTAAAGCTCCTCTATTTACAACTTGGAAGTCATCTGTAATCAAAATCTGTGATACATCCAAATTGAGGATGTGCTGAAATAAACCGGTATCGCACAAAATCATTTTTTTATATTTGGGATTAATTTCAGCTCCAAGTGGAATGCCATTAGCTGCAGTATGAGTAATTGGATACACTAATCCGGCCATTACTAATAGTTCTAAAGCCTGCTTTACTGCTAGGTTTGTCATGCTTTCTGCGGCCCTCTCATAAATAAATTTTCCTTCAGCCTGTCTAACAACAGAGTTAAAGACTTCTGCAATTCTTAGAGCAGGGACACGTTCTTTATACTTTGAAAAATCAGATTTTAATGAAACTATTATATCACTTAAGATTTGACTGCTATGTAGTAGGTCTTTTGTTCTAACATATTCAGAAACAGACTCTGGCATCCCTCCAATAATTAGAAATATTTTCAATCGTTCTATTAGCTGTTTGTGGATAATTTCGGACAAAGGCTTTTCTGGAGAGGCTTTTCTGTATGCAGCAACTATCATCTCATCACCTAAGGCGGTAATGAACTCCTCAAAACTAAATGGGTACATAAATAAAGAGCGAATACGACCTACTCCAAATGAAGGCATTTCGGCTATGGCAAATTCCAAGAGAGAGCCAGCAGCTATTAAATGCAAGTCTGGATATTGTTCGTAGAAATAACGCAATTTAGCTAAAGCAGCACGACTCATCTGTATCTCATCGAGAAATAAAAGAGTTTCGCCTGCAATGATGGGTGTGCGATAAAATAAAGCCAGCTGTTCACATATTTCTTGCGGGCTGATTGACTTTTCGAACAATTTGCTCAACTCTTGCCTATCATCAAAATTTACTTCTACATAATATCTAAAGTTTTTCCCTAAGTTTCTTACTGCCGAGGATTTGCCTATTTGACGTGCCCCTCTCAATAATAATGGTTTGCGCCTTGTCGATTCAGCCCATTTATGAAGTTCTGAATCAACAGTTCTTTTGAAGTATGCGTCGTTCATATCTGTGCTAATTTATAATTATTAATAAAATACAAGGGCAAAGATATGGACAAATTATCAAAATGCAAGTTCTTTCTTTGTCATTCCATAAGGTTTATCTGCTCGTTTGCCTTTTTCGTTATGAATACCACAAAAGCTTACGCCACAAAACAGCTAAAAAATGCTACTTGTTTTTACCTAAGGGCTGTAAATTAGGCAAATATTAAGTGAGAAAATGAGATATTATAATACTCCCCAATAACTAGACAGCTCATTAAGATAATAATCGTACATTTACGTTTTAAAAT
>BHEP01000074.1 GCA_003851245.1 Bacteroidales bacterium
TACTCCCGACTCAGATTTCAGCATGGAAAGGTGAAGCATTAAAAAATTTCGCACAAGTTTTTTCAAAAGAAAAAGCATCGTCATCCAGCAATACAGTGGACACTCAAATTTTATATGCCCAGATAGGACTGGATTACACTCCCTTGATAATCGCATAAATATGATTGATAAAGAAAACAATGAAATAAGTATTTATTCTCAATGCAAACTGCTATCTATCAACAGAAGTAGTCTGTATTATAGCCCATTAGGCGAGTCGCAAGAGAATTTATCTATTATGTCAATATTGGACAAGGCTTATTTTGAGACTCCTTTTTATGGGGTTCTACGCTTGACAGCCATGTTGAAAAACATAGGATTTAAAGTGAACCAAAAACGTACTCGCAGATTGATGAAGCTAATAAATTGGCAAACTATTTACCAAGAACCCCAAACTACAATTGGTAATAAAGAGCATAAGAAGTACCCCTATTTGTTGAGAGATTTAAAGATAGAGTGTAGAAATCAAGTCTGGGCAACAGATATTACTTATATTCCTATGAAAAAGGGCTTTATGTATTTGATAGCCATTATTGATTTGCACAGTCGCTACGTAGTGGGCTGGTCCTTATCCAATACTATGAGTGCTCAATGGTGTGCCCAGACCTTGGAAGATGCGATTGCTAAATTTGGTGAGCCAGAAATTTTCAATAGCGATCAGGGAAGCCAATTTACTAGCGATATATTTATTAAAGTACTGACAAATAATGACATAAAAATATCTATGGATGGGAAAGGAAGGGCTTTAGATTATAAGACTCCGAAAGAAGAATACAACAGAGCGGCATAAATCGAGAATAAATTTTTCGAGCTCGAAGGGTAGGTTCCAAATTTATTTCCCTATTTATTCCCAGACGAATGAGGAAACAAAAACTATCTTAAGTCGAGTAGATTTCTGTCTTGACAATGGGGAGTATCATCCTTGGGGTTTGCACCCCAAGCTAGTATGTATTTACAAATATTGGCCTGCGAATATAAAGGGATAGAAAAATGGTGTCATATAATTTTTTTGTTGATCTGCAAACAGACAATATAGCCCATACTTGCCCCTGCGGCATTGGCAAGAAAATCTAACCAATCTCCCGTGCGTGTTGCAGAAAAATATTCTTGAATCAATTCAACCAAACCACTATAGATCAAAGGAATAACCCAAGCCATAATGAAAATAGAGGATCTATGAACTGACCTTTTAAAAAAACGAGTCAATTCGGCATACATCAAAAGAGACAAGACAAAATAGATGCCAAAATGTATGATTTTATCTAAGTGGGGTATAGAGATATCCAGCTCTGGCAAATCACTAGTTTGCATCATACAAATATAGAGTATGAAAATAAAGAAAGAAATACTGAAAAAGAATCTTTTGAAAAAAGAAAATATACGCATTGATTATTTTAATTTATAGGTTTTCAGAACTGTTCGTATATAGTATCTGCCAACTTACTGGCACCTATCCTAAACAAACTAGGATTTAACCACTCGTCTCCTAAAACGGTTTTTACTATAAAATAGTATTTCAAGGCATCCTCAATCGTCCGCACTCCGCCTGAGACTTTTAGTCCTATTTTGATACCAGTGCTTGCATGATAAGCTTTCAAGACCTCACAGATCACTAAAACTGCCTCCAAGGTAGCGCCTTGATGCTCCTTGCCTGTAGAGGTTTTGATAAAGTCGGCTCCCGAATATGCTGCCATTAGACTCGCATTTGCTATCAGCTCGGGACTTTTGAGCAGGCCTGTCTCCAAAATTACCTTGAGAGCAACATCCTTGCAAGCATGCTTTACCTCCTCTATTTCAGTACAATAATGCTCATAATCTTCTTCAAGCAAAGCTCCTACATTTACCACAAGATCAATTTCATCGGCACCATCAAGAATTGCCAGAGAGGTTTCGGCCAATTTAATTTCAGTAAAAGTTTGCCCCGAGGGAAATCCTCCCGCCACAGAAGCTATTTTAGCATCGCTTGTAAGAGCCTCTCTTACTGTTGCCACAAAATTAGGAAACACGCAAATGGATGCTACCTGCGATAATGCGGGATTATTGTCTTCCTGCTTGTTGATTTTATCTACCAACTTCCATATACTCTCCTTTGAATCATAGGCATTCAAACTCGTTAGATCAATACAAGAATAAATCGTAGAAAGAATTTCTTGACTGGCAACTGCGTTTTTGGCAGTATCCAATATATTGCTTATTTTTTCAGCAATTAAGCTGTCTTCAAATTTTGTATTATACTTACTCAAAACTTCTAAATACCTGCTCATCAGTCTATTAATTTTATATTGTTTATATGTCTAGTCTTATCTCTATCGGTCTTTTTCTTTATATTTTCTTTCAGAGCCTGTGTCAAATCAACTCCTGTCTGATTTGCCAAACATAGCAATACCCAAAGTACATCGGCCATCTCGTCGGGCAAGTTTTTATGAAGCTCCTCTTTCTTAAAGGACTGATCGCCATAGGTTCGCGACATAATTCTAGCCAGCTCGCCCACCTCTTCAACCAAAATAGTCATATTGGTCAATTCGCTAAAATAACGCAGTCCATAAGTTTTAATCCAATCATCTACAATGCTTTGAGCTTCTTTAATTGTTATGTCTTCATTCATTATTTCCTATTTTTATAAGCCATAGCTATGTCTACAGGTCCATCATTGAGCAAATCTATTTTCATATCGGCTGCAAAAATACCTTTATTACTACTCTCATTCTGCAAAATTAATAAATATTTATGACAAACAAATTCAGAATGCACATCTGCCCAACATTTATTTCAAGTAAAAGAACGAAAAAGAATCTCAGCCTTTTTTTTACCAATAAGCTCCACAATTTCTTCTAATGAGGCTTCTTTGATTTTTTTTATACTCTTGAAATGCTTCAGCAAACTCATCTTTGTAAGTTCGCCAATTCCCTTGATGGAATCAAGCTCAGATTCAATTTGCTGCTTACTGCGCTTATTTCTATGAAAGGTAATACCAAACCTGTGTGCTTCATCGCGCAATTGCTGGATCAATTTTAGCGTTTCGGAGTTTTTATCAATATAGAGGGGAATGGGATCGTCGGGAAAATATATTTCCTCCAAACGCTTAGCTATTCCAATTATTGCAATGCGGCTAGTCAAATTGAGGTCGTGCAGAGCCTTGACAGAAATACTCAGCTGCCCTTTTCCTCCGTCCACGATAATCAGCTGGGGTAGGGGCTGCTGCTCTTCCAACAAGCGAGAATATCGCCGCACCATTGCCTCGTACATAGAGGCAAAATCGTCGGGTCCAACGACTGTTTTTATGTTGAAATGGCGATAATCTTTCTTTGAAGGCCTGGCATTTTTAAAAACTACACATGCCGATACCGCATTTGTGCCCTGAAGGTTTGAATTATCAAAACATTCGATGTGCAAAGGCAGTTCTTTCAAATTTAGGTCTTTTTGCATGGTTTGCATTATGCGCATGCCCCTTTGCTCGGGGTTCAATTTTTCTGCCTGCTTGAGCTGATCAATCTTATACTGACCCACATTTTTTTCGGACAAATGGAGCAATTCTTTCTTATCGCCCCGCTGCGGCACAGAAAACACAACGCCATTAAGCTGCATGTCGGGAACAAAAGGAACAATAATTTCTTTTGCCTGACTTTTGAATCGCAGCCTAAGTTCGATAATTCCTTGCGACAATAGCACCTCATCTTTTTCCTCTATCCTCAATTTATATTCAATAGTACAACTTCTTATTATTGAGCCTGCGCTCACATGAAGATAATTGATATAAGCAGAACGCTCGCTTTTATCGAAAGAAAAGACATCAATATTATTTAAATTTGTACTTACAACAATAGATTTTGCCCTATAATTTTCAATCAGCCTATACTTCTCCTTCACTTTTTGTGCCTCTTCAAACCTCAGCTCCTCAGCCAAAGTCTTCATTTCATCGAAAAGTTTCTTGCTTATTTGTGAAACATTGCCCTTCAATATCTCCTGTACGGCAAAGATATCCTTATTATAATCCTCCTCAGATTGCAGCGCCTGGCAAGGTCCCAAACAATTTTTAATATGATATTGGAGGCATACTTTATACTTTCCAGCATCAATATTATCCGATAAAAGGGGGTAATTGCAAATCCTAATAGGGTAGAGTTGATGAATTAATTTTACCATCATTTTGCTAACAAACAACGAAGGGTAGGGGCCATAATAAGAAGACTTATCTTTTACAAGTGTTCGCGTTTGAAAAACCCTAGGAAACCGTTCTTTTTTAACCACAATCCAAGGATAGGTTTTATCATCCTTGAGCAATATATTATATCGTGGCTGGTGCTCCTTTATCATATTATTTTCTAGCAGGAGGGCATCTTCCTCAGAGCTGACCACAACATACTGAATATCTCGAATTTTTTTTACCAAAATCCTAGTCTTTATAGCATCCTGATTTTTATTAAAATATGAAGAGACCCTTTTCTTGAGATTTTTGGCCTTCCCTACATAAATAATAACCTCGCTTTCATCAAGATAAAGGTAGCAACCAGGATTTTCTGGCAAATTTGAGATAATTTGCTGAAGGTATGCTTTTGTATCTTCTGATGTTTGAGACATATGTTTTAAAATAATATTTTTGTTTTTTTTACTCTCAAAAATACACTATGGCAAAGATAGTAATAAAGATGAAGTGCGCAAACAAATTTTTGCGTACATTTGCCTTCACAATATGGACAAGAACAAGCATATATTAGACCTCTTGAAAAAGATCGCTCAACATAGTTGTACGAAATCTTTCAACGAGTTGTATGCTTGCTACTATAATCGCTTGTTTAGGCAAGCTCTTTATTTCCTCAATAATAATCCTGATTGTGCACAAGAAGTTGTATCCGATGTTTTTGTTGCTTTATGGCAGGGGCGAAAGGTTTTGGATAAGATTAAAAAGCCTGATTCTTACTTTTTTATTGCTCTCAAACATGCAGTTTCTAGGTATATAGCTGAAAACTACAAACAAAATACAACTCTTTTTACAGATAATTTGCCTGATATTAAGGCTTCCAATGATTTGAGTGATTTTACAATTAGAGACAAAGAGCTTCAAGAAGAATACCAAAGAGCCTTGGAAAGTCTGCCTCCTCGATGTGCGGAAGTTTTTCGCTTGGTGAGGGAGCAGCGCAAGAAATATGCAGAAGTAGCAGAAATACTCGGAATATCTATAAAAACGGTTGATAATCAAATGAATAAGGCCGTAAAAATACTCTACCAACAACTCAAAGAAAATCTTTTTTCGATATTTTTCTGATTTTTTTCGATTCGGCATAGGGAGTTTTTGCTTTTTCCTGCTCTTTATAATTGAGAGCAATAGAATAATTGCGAATTGTTGGGTATTCATTGTTCTTTACGAATTGCAATTTACGATTACTGATTTATTAATTACAAATACATGATTTATTAATTACGAATGATTTCTAAGGACTAAGCCTAAAAGGGCGATATGTAATGGTGTGATTAACAATTCATTAAGAAAAATCTTTATGAAACAGAAAAATATTCAGAAAGCGAGAAAAAAATATCTTCAAGCTAAGGAGCTGCGTCCCGAAGAGCGATTGATTATAGAAAAAGACCTGCAAGGGAAAGATTTTTTATACTATCAATCATTAGACAATAGTCCCCTGCTTTTGGGGGATAAATATTCAGCTAGGGCAACATACAAAAAAATTGAACCCTCAATACGCCAATATTCGGTATTGGGCACAAAGCGGATATTGCGTTATGCAAGCTCAATTGCTGCAATAATAGCACTTGTCATTATTTCTGCCCTCGCGTACCAAGCGCACGGAGATTCTCAATTGTTGTTGATTACAACGACTTATGGAGAACGTAAGCAGGTGAAGCTTCCCGATGGTTCAATAGTGATACTCAATAGCTTGTCTTCTATGAGTTATAAAAAGAAAATGAATGGTAAAAAACGGGAAGTATTACTCGAAGGGGAAGCCTATTTTGATATTGCAAAAGACCCACAAAAACCATTTGTGGTAAAAATAAATGAATTGAGTATAAAAGTATTAGGTACAAAATTTAATGTAGAAGCGTATGAAAACGAAAACTATCTTACTACCAGCTTATTTGAAGGCTATGTATCTATTAATGGAGATAATGGAGATACTTGTAAACTTAAACCTGGCGAAAAAGGAATTTATCAAAAAGACAAGAAGACGCTTGAGATTGTGAGTGATGAAAGTATTGAGAATGAAATGTTGTGGAAGAGTGGCTCTCTGAATTTCAACAACAAGCCATTGTCCGAAATCTTCAAAGTGCTTGAAAGAGAAAAAAATATTCACTTTATTGTCAATGACAGCATAGGAAAAATAAGCGTAACTGCCCGTTTTATTCATAATGAAACAATAGACGAAATGCTTGATATTCTTGGTCAATCCTTGGGATTTGAAGTTAGCAAGCAAGGCAATGAGTACTCTATATCAGTGAATAATGAGTAATAATAAGGATAAAATTGAGCATAAGCCTATTGTTTTTTACTTGTTGTTTTTTATTAATCTACTCTTCCTGGCACAAGAAGTCTCGGCACAGAAAAGGGTGCTTATATCTTTAGAAATGGCGGATGTATCTCTTAAAAATATCCTAAGAGAGGTCGAACGAACGAGTGACTATTCTTTTGTGTACAAGGAGACTATAGATTTGAATAAAAAGAAAAGTGTTTTGATTGAAAATAAAGATCTACAAACAAGCTTAGATATAATTTTTGATCAGACGGATATTGCTTGGCATATATCAAAGAAACACATCCTGTTGAGTAATCGAAAGCCAAAGATTGCGATGATTACTGTTGCTGGGTATATTGCCGATCGCCATTCTGGTGAAACTCTTATTAGTGCATCGGTAGTAGATAAAACTTCCAACAAGGCTGCAATGACCAATTTGTATGGATATTATACCATTCGCGTACCTAGAGGAAACATTCAGATGCAGGCCTCATATATTGGATACAGTACAGAAATAAGGAGGATTAATTTTCAGAAAGATACCATTATTAATTTTGGCTTGCAGATAGGGCATGAATTGGCAGAGATTGTAGTGGGCGAAAATAGTCGATTCTCTCCTTCCAGTGGCTCCTTTGAATTGTCGGGCATGGCAATTAAATCAATGCCTGCAGTGTTTGGCGAAAGTGATGTTTTGAAATCCTTGCAATATCTGCCTGGTGTTCAATCGGGAACCGAGGGCACATCAGGCATGTATGTAAGAGGTGGCGGCGGCGATCAAAATCTGGTATTGCTAGATGGAGTTCCCATTTACAGTACAGGACATGCTTATGGACTATTCTCTATTTTTAATGGAGATGCGGTAAAAAAAGTCTCACTTCATAAGGGTAGTTTTCCCGCACGTTTTGGCGGACGCTTGTCTTCCGTAATTGATATACGCCTGAGAGATGGAGATATGCAAAAATATAAATCGACTATCAGTATCGGCCTTCTTTCGAGTAGTTTTAATGTGGAAGGTCCTATTGTTAAAAACAAGACTTCTTTCAATCTATCGGTCAGGCGGTCGTATGTAGATGCCTTTGCCCGCATCGGAAAGATGTTTACACCGGAGTCTGTTCCAATATTTTATCTCTATGATTTGAATGCCAAGATAAACCATCGATTTTCTGATAAAAGTCGTCTATATCTGAGCCTCTATGACGGCAAAGATGCCTTTGGGTCGGAATCTAAATCGGGAAGCACAGAATATTTTAATCACTCGGCAGTCAATTATAAGTGGGGAAACAGAGTGGCATCGACACGTTGGAACTATGTGTTTAACAATAATTTATTTGTCAATTATATGCTGGCATACAACAGTTACGAATTTCGGTACAAGTCTTGGCAAGAAAGTAAAAACTTACAATATTTCAATAGCACAGAAATATTTCAATCCTCAGCAATCAAAGATTTGAGCATACATGCCGATTTTGAATATTTTCCAGACAGCAAGCAGCATATGCGATTTGGTGGAGGTGCTATATACCATCGCTTTACTCCAGAGGTGCATGGAAGCAAGGTGAGAGAAGAGGAAAATGGGAGTGAGTTAGTAAATAAAACAAATCATTTTCTCAACGACAAGATCAAAGCCAAGGAACTTTCGGCATATTTTGAAGATGAGTTGCCTATTACTGAGAAGCTCAAAGCAAATATAGGCATGCACTTTTCATTGTTTGACGTGCAAAATAAGACGTATACATCCCTACAGCCACGAATCTCTTTGGGATATGAGTTAGATCAAAACCTATCTCTTAAAACATCTTATACCAAGATGAATCAGCATGTCAATTTGCTAACTTCAAGCACATTGATCATGCCCACAGATCTCTGGGTGCCTATCACAAGCAAATTAAAACCGATGGAGTCGCATCAGTTTACGGCCGGTACACACTACGATATAAATAAAGCATACAATGTTTCGGTGGAAGGTTTTTACAAGCAAATGCACAATATTTTGGAATACAAAGACGGTTCGGCATGGAAAGATGCCTACACCTCCTGGGAAGATCAGGTAGAAGCAGGCCGAGGTTGGGCATATGGTGCGGAAGTCCTTATTCAAAAAAAAAGAGGACGACTTACTGGATGGCTGGGCTATTCATTGGCTTGGAACGACCGCAAATTTGAAACCATCAACCAAGGTAAGCGTTTTAATGCAAAATATGATAGGAGGCATGATATAAGCTTGGTCTTGGTATATAAAATAAACAATAAACTGGAACTGTCGGCTTCATGGATGTTTGCCAGCGGCAATAAAGCAACACTGCCTTTCGAAGAGTACCAACAAATGCCCAATGTGGGAATGGATGACCTCGCCCCAAACAATACTTATGGCCCATCACGACCTATATCGTATGTTGAGGGGAGAAATAATTACCGCCTGCCCCCAACGCATCACTTGGATCTAAACCTTAATATTCATAAATCAGATAAAAAATTGTGGACTGTATCGGTTTATAATGTATACAATAGAGCCAATCCGTCTATTGTACATCCTGAATATAGCTACAAAAAAGAAAGCACTACGCTCATGCAATACAGTCTCTTTGGGCTGATTCCATCAATAACATATACCTATAAATTTAGATAGCATGAAAAAAAAAGTATACATATTCTCAATATTTGTGATAAGTATGATCTCTTCTTCTTGTGAGACTGAAATTGATTTGGGCGATATAGCTATTAAGCCCCACTTGGTGCTCAATGCCTCGCTAAGCAATGCTGACACCAGTCGTATTTACATTAGTGAAAGCCGTCCGATTTTTCATTTTTCAAACACAAGCCAATGGGGAGAAGGCAATTTTCTGTCTATTGACAATGCTGATGTCGACCTACTAATAAACAATAATAATAAGACCAAAGAGAGACTGCAATATAGCATCAAAGACAGTTCTTATCTATACCTCAAACCACTAAAAGCCTCTGACCAACTAAGCATAGAGGTGCAATATAAGGACAAAAAAATAAATGCACAAACATCAATTCCCAATGCACCAGAAATACTATCTGTAGATACCTTCTCCTTCTCAAAAGGCAATTCTTATGGTCAGGATTATTTGCGTTTTCATGTAAAAATAAAAGACCAGGCGGTCACAAAGAATTTTTATAGAATTACTGTAGATTTTGCCCAGCATCGGCAATCTTTTTGGCCCGGAGACGGTGGGTATTGGACGCGCTCGTCGCAGTTTATCTCGGACGATCCTGTGCTAACAAATGGTAGTCCCAATAGCAACAATCAGGGAGATGATGATTTTGGAATGATTATTTTTCCGACAAATTATTTTGGAATTTTTCACGATGCCGCATTCAATGGCGAAGAATACCTACTAGATTTTTATGTTAGCTATCCACTATTTATATCTCAAATGGACTATTACGACAAAGGTCATCTAAGAGTAAACCTCCAAACAATAAGCGAAGATCTTTACAAATATTACTTTTCATTGCAAAGATATATGCACAGCCTAAATGATGGCTTTATCGAACCTGCCATCGTATTCTCAAATATAAACAAGGGACTTGGAATCTTAGGGGCATACAATGAGGTGTCAGTAATCAAGTTGGAGGAAAAATAAAAAAAACGCCTTCTGTGTAGGGCAATCCCTTTTTCTATGCTTGTAGCACAATGAGATGTTGCTCGCATGTACGACCTTACATACCATTTTAGCCGCCTTTATTATTCGACAATAAATTTCCTTACTACATCTAATTTTATTTCACTGATTAATAGGCTTTTGATAAAAAAGAACATTTTTTTTTCATTTTCGCATAGGGATATTTTTCATTTTCGTGCTCTTTATAAATAGAAGGGCAAGGAAGCTCCTTTGGCAAAAGCTAACAAAAGCATAAAGCTAGCCTTGCCCGAAGTAAATTGCGTGTAATCAGATACTCATTTTGAAAAAGGTTCGCTTCCTTTTTCAACGACGAGTAGATGTAAAAGCCTTTTAGAAAGGCTATAAATAAAGTTTGATGCAATTTATTAAAATAATTTCAAATGATTATTCACTTAAAAAAACGAAAAAGCGTAGAATGATAATTATTTTTTTTGATTTTTCCCTGAAGCAGGAAGACAAAGCCCATTTGTTGGAAATAAAATAGATAAGGTGACAAATGAAATTTCAAAATCAAATTGAACAGCTATTAATAATTAAACAAAATAGCTGACAAATAATTTAATTGAAAATAAATACAACAATGAATAAAATATTCAAAAGAGCAGTAATAATAGCATGCGCATTGCCCTTTTTCTATGCTTGTAGCAATGATATAGATGATGTGGTTTCAAATATCAGCGAAGCCAACGATATTGAGG
>BHEP01000075.1 GCA_003851245.1 Bacteroidales bacterium
ATTTAGAGTGGTTCGTGTTGTTGCCTGCCAAAATATAAGAATCTTTTTTAATACAGAAACCAGTGAAGGCAATTGTTGAACCCACAATGAAGTCTATTATAGATAGTGGTACCATTTCTGTGTTGATATTGATTTTTCATTTTCTTAGGCTAGAAAATTTTCAAAGGCAAAGATATGATAAAATCTACCTCCCGCCTTAAAAATATAAGGTTTATTAACTATAATTAACGTTAAGGCTTTTGGCAACAATTCAAAGCTAGTCCATTTCAAAAATATCTTGTTTTTTTCTGAGTGAGTAGAGGTTCTTTAGGGATATTTTCTAAATACTAGAAGTTTGCCCTCATTTATCTCTATTTCAAAGACTTCCTTGAGTGCCTCGTTCAATGTTCCCTCCCACCAGGAATTTAATTTTCGGTTTTGGATGGGGTATTTCAACAATTTAGTGGTAATTTCAATGTTTGGGTTTAGGCTAAATATTGAGACTTGTTGTCCTTTAAAGCTTTCGAACTTAGATGATCGTTTGATGGGGACAAAAACGCCATATTCTGTTAGCATCTGGATTTCGCATTTTTCGCTGTACTCCCCCAGCAAAGAAATATTGGCAAGGCTGTGGTCTTCTCTCTTTCCGCAGCCTCCAAGAATGCTTATCTTATTCCACTTATTTTCCACGCAAAAATTTACAGCTTTGGTCAGGTCATTTGTTTCTTGATCGTATACGTGTAGAAGTTTTTCCTTGTATTGTTCTTTTAAGGCTGGCTTAATGCTGTCTAAATCGCCAATCACATAATTTGGTATGATCTTGTGCTCAAACAAGGTATTGGCAGCACCATCGCAGCAAATGATTGTTTTGGCGTTTCTTAGGTGGTGTTGAGGAATTTTGTGATTTGGAAATTCGCCATTAGCAATTATTATTGTTTCAAAGGCTTGTATTATAGGTATCATTTCTCTTGTTTTACTAATTTTAGCCACTCATAATATCCATAAATAGAAACAAATCCATAGATTAGATACAGTGCGGAAGTTATGTATATTTCTGTTGCTATGGTGATGGCTACCATTCCAAAATTGACAGCTATCCACAGAAACCAGTGTTCGATGATTTTATTGGCAAGCATCCAGGTGGCCGTTATGCTTAGGGCTGCTATCATTGCATCCCAAAAAGGCAGTGGCGAATCTGTATAATTTTTAAGTATATAATATATCAAGCCAGTCATTGCGGTGGTAAATATGCTTAGCATCAGTGTCATTTTTTTATCAATGCTCCTATTGTTCTTTTTTATTGATGAGGTTTTATTTTTTTTGACTAGCCATAGGAAGATTCCATAAAATCCCATGAGCATATAATAAACATTAATTCCTACTTCTGCATACAATTTGGCAACAAAAAACACATAAATGTAGATCATTGAGCTGAGGATTCCTACTATCCACATTTTCCAGTCCTGTTTTATCTCTAAATACATGTATATTAGGGTTAAAACAAGTCCAATTATCTCTACGAATGGTATATTGTAACATTCTATCATTGTCTATTCGTGGGCTATATGAGTAATAAGTTGCATTGGTTTGTCAATGATTGCGCTAGCTCCATTTTCCATGAGTTCTTTGGCATCTCTAAAGCCCCAAGTAACGCCCATTGCCATCATTCCAGCATTGCCGGCTGTTTGCATATCTACACTTGTATCTCCTACAAACATTATTTCTTTTGGAGAAATTCCTAAATTTTGGGCAATGTGTAGTGCTGCTTCTGGGCAGGGTTTTCTTGGAAACTTGTCGCTTGCTCCTACTACCATTTTGAAATTCCATTTTTTCAGCAAATCATTGGCAATAATTTTTGTTAAGTTATCCGCCTTGTTTGATAGTATTGCTAGTGGAATATTTTCTTTGCTCAAGCAATTCAATAGCTCTTCTATTCCTGGGTAGAGTTTGGTTTCTACCAGGCAATTTTTCGAATATTCTTGTATTAATAAGTCAAAACATTTTTCTATTGCTGCTTGGTTTGAGGCCTGCTCGGGCAAGCAATTTTCCACTAAATTCATTAATCCCTTCCCTACAAAATCTTTGTATGATTCGATGGGATGTGTAGGCTTACCTAGTTGTTGCAATGTATGGTTCATTGCATTGGCTATATCGTTCAATGAATCGACGAGTGTTCCATCGAGATCAAATATTATTGCTTTTATTTTTGTCATTGTATTGTTTGTTTATTAGGACTTCCGCCAAATTTACCACAAATTTATAGTATTTTTGTCGTTCTAAGCCTACAACTTTATGGTTTTAAATTATATTTGGATTTCTTTTTTTGTTATAGCCTTTATTATAAGCTTATTAAAGCTTTTTATTGGTGGAGATTTCTCTGTTTTTACGGATTTGATGAATTCCGTTTTTGCTTCCGCCAAGTTGGGCTTTGAAATATCCTTGGGCTTAACGGGAGTTTTGGCACTGTGGTTGGGTTTTATGAAAATTGGAGAAAGGGCAGGTATAGTTGGTGCTTTGGCAAGGTTTGCCAGCCCCTTATTTTCCAAACTTTTTCCCGATCTGCCAAAAGATCACCCTGCTCTGGGAGCTATTTTCATGAATTTGTCGGCCAATATGCTCAATCTTGATAATGCCGCTACTCCCTTGGGACTTAAGGCAATGAAAGAGATGCAAACACTTAATGACAAGGAAGATACTGCCAGTAATCCTATGATTATGTTTTTGGTATTGAATGCTTCAGGTTTGACGCTTATTCCTATCACTATTATGGTGTATAGGGCACAAATGGGTTCTACCAATCCAGCAGATATTTTTATTCCCTTAATGGTTTCTACTTTTGCGGCCACTCTTGTAGGGGTTTCTTATGTATGTTTCAAGCAAAGGATTAATATGTTGAACAAGGCTTTTGTATTTTTCTTTGGCGGCATCAGTTTATTCCTTTTGGCATTGATATTTATTGTTAGTTCCATGAGTCAGGAATTGATTGCACTTTATTCTAGTTTTGGAGCTAATTTTTTGTTGTTTTGTATCATTATGACATTTATTCTTCAAGGATTACGAAAAAAAATTAATGTGTATGATGCTTTTGTGGAAGGAGCTAAGGAGGGTTTTAGCACCGCAATTAGCATTATTCCTTATTTAATTGCAATGCTTGTTGCAGTTGGTCTTTTTAGAACTTCGGGCGCTATGGATTTTGTTATCGATGGTATTTCTTTTCTTCTTGCTAAGCTTGATATCGACACTTCTTTTGTTGCTGCTCTTCCCACAGCTTTTATGAAACCATTGAGTGGCAGTGGAGCTAGGGGCATGATGCTAGATGCTATGCAAACTTACGGTGCCGATTCTTTTGTTGGTCGATTGGCTTCAGTCTTTCAAGGAGCTACCGATACTACTTTTTATTTGGTAGCAGTTTATTATGGAGCCGTCAATATTAAGAAGACTCGTTATACTATTAGTGGAGCCTTGCTTGCAGATCTTGCGGGTGTTGTTACTGCTATTTTTGTTTGTTATTTGTTTTTTTCGTGATTTTGTTTTTATTTTGTTTAATTTTGCATCTGCTTCATTGCGTCTCGATTGTATTTATTTGATAGTGGAGTGGTAATTATTTTTTATGGCTATACATTTTGAAGTTGAGGATGTGAAATTTCCTCCTATAAAAAAAAGAATTTCATCTTCTTGGATTAAGACAGTTATAGATTCTTATGGATTTATTGCTGGTGATATAGCTTATATATTCTGTGGAGATGAAAAGATTTTGGAAGTTAATAAGGAATATTTACAGCATGATTATTATACTGATATCATCACCTTCGATTATACTGAGGATTTAAAAGTTTCTGGTGATTTATTTATTTCTTTAGATACAGTGAAAACCAATGCTGAAAAATTTGGAACAATTTATGAAGAAGAGTTGCGAAGGGTGATGATACATGGTATTCTTCATCTTTGTGGCTTTGGTGATCGGGGCGATGAAGAGCAAAAAACTATGAGAGAAAAAGAAGACCAAGCCTTGAATATTTTTCAAGAGCTGCTGTTGAAATAAAATCATTTCTTTGAGGGCAAAAAACAAGTTTAGATATATAAATAAATAGGATGAAATTTGATTATGATGTGATTGTAATTGGAGGAGGGCATGCTGGTTGTGAGGCTGCAGTTGCTTCTGCCAATTTAGGGTCAAGAACATTGCTCATCACAATGGATATGAATAAAATTGGGCAAATGAGTTGCAATCCTGCCGTTGGCGGAATAGCTAAGGGCCAATTGGTAAGAGAAATTGATGCCCTTGGTGGTTTTATGGGTTTGGTTACAGATAAGACAGCGATACAGTTTCGGATGTTGAACCGTTCAAAGGGTCCTGCGATGTGGAGTCCACGGGCTCAATCCGACAGGGTAAAATTTATAGAGGCTTGGAAAGAAGTTTTAGATAATACGCCCAATCTATTTATTTGGCAGGACACTGTTAAGGAATTGCTTTTCAAGGATGGGGCTGTTTGCGGTTTGCTTACAGCGATGGATGTTACTTTCAGATCTAAGGCGATAGTTCTTACTGTTGGCACTTTTTTGAACGGATTGCTTCACATTGGCAAGACACAGTTGGCGGGAGGTAGAATTTCTGAGCCAGCATCTTATGGGCTTACTGATCAGCTGAGGGAGAAAGGTTTTCGTACCGATAGGATGAAAACAGGTACACCTGTGAGGATTGATGCTCGAAGTGTAGATTTTTCTTTAATGGAAGAGCAAGTTGGCGAGGATGATTTTCATAAGTTTTCTTATTTGAATAATGGGGGGCGCATTTTGAAGCAAATGTCTTGTTGGGCAACTTATACAAATGAGTCTTGCCATCAAATTTTGTCAGATTCTCTGAAAGATTCTCCTCTTTACAACGGACAAATTAAGAGTATTGGGCCTCGTTATTGTCCTAGTATTGAGACAAAGATAGTTACATTTTCGGATAAGAGTCAGCACCAATTGTTTTTGGAGCCAGAGGGACTTATGGGTAACGAATATTATTTGAATGGTTTTTCCTCTTCCCTACCCCTGCAAGCCCAAATTGATGCCTTAGTTCAAATTCCTGCTTTTAGGAATATCCATGTTTATAGGCCAGGTTATGCTATTGAGTACGATTTTTTCGATCCTACTCAATTATTGCATTCCTTGGAAACCAAGTCCATTTCCAATCTATTTTTTGCTGGGCAAATTAATGGGACTACGGGTTATGAGGAAGCTGGGGCACAGGGAATAGTTGCAGGGATTAATGCGCACATCAATGTGCATGGAGGTTCGGCTTTTACGCTTGCTCGCAATGAGGCTTATATTGGGGTTTTGATCGACGACTTGGTTACAAAAGGAGTCGACGAGCCTTATAGGATGTTTACTTCTCGGGCAGAGTATAGGATATTGTTGCGTCAAGACAATGCGGATTTTCGTCTTACTCCCCGCTCCTACGATTTGGGCTTGGCTAGTAAGGGAAGGTTCAGTCTTTTAGAAAGCAAGCAGAAAGGCATTCAAGAATTGCTTGACTATTCTAAAGCGTATAAAATAAGGCCAGACTTGGTAAACGAAGGTTTATTGCATCACAAGACTAGTGCTTTGCAGAAAAACGTCCGTTTGTTGGACTTAATTTTGCGTCCTCAATTGAGTATTTTTTCAATTGCTGAGTTTGTACCTGATTTGAAGGCCAAGCTTGATGAGATAAGGGATAGAAAAGAAGAAATCGTAGAAGCTGCTGAAATATTGATGAAATATGAGGGATATATTGTGCGAGAGCAGTTGATAGCAGATAAATTGAGCCGATTGGAGAATGTTTCAATTAAGGGAAAAATTAATTACGACGATTTGCAATCCCTATCTACTGAGGCCAAAGAGAAACTAAATAAAATACAGCCAGAAACAATTGCTCAAGCGGGGCGTATTCCCGGAATTACCCCACATGATTTAAATGTGCTTTTGGTTATGTTGGGCCGCTAACATCCTTGTTCCACGTGGAACAATCCTTTTTTTTGCGGATGAATCGAGGGGTTTTTCAAAAAGGCTTGTTTGTTCTTTCCCTTTTTCTGTTCCACGTGGAACAATCCGAGGAGTTGTTGCTAGACATAGTGTGTTTATTTTTATGTACTAATTCATTTTGAGATAAAATAGCAGGCAGGTATTTTTGAGGTTTGCTATTTTTAAAGAGTGTAGAATTTAATTTTTATTATAATTATACGGTATGAGTAATATGAGTGATGATGCTTTGAAGAGGTCGATAAGAAATGTGCCTGATTTTCCTGTTGCGGGGATTCAATTTAAAGATGTGACAACTCTATTTAAGGATCCTGCTTGTTTGTTGTTTTTGTCCGATAAGCTCTATGAGTTTTACAAAAACAAGGGTTTGACTAAGATTGTTGGCGTTGAATCTAGGGGTTTTATTATGGGACCTGTTCTTGCTGCTCGTCTGGGCATAGGTTTTGTGCCTATTAGAAAGCCTGGCAAATTGCCTGCGGATGTTTTTGAGGAGTCTTACGGCAAAGAATATGGAACGGATAGCATTCAGATACATCAAGACGCACTCTGCGAGAGCGATGTAGTGCTTATTCATGATGATTTGCTTGCTACAGGAGGTACAATGATTGCTGCCTGTAAACTGGTTGAGCGTTTTAGTCCTAAAAAAATATTTGTCAACGCAATTGTTGAACTAGAGAGTTTGAAGGCAAGAAATCTTTTTTCGAAGGATTTAGAGGTGTATACAGTTATTAAATTCGATATTTGATAGGTATTTCGCTTATACTTATTTTAAAAAGAATCCATTACATAGCAAATTTCACCTGTAATGATATTTGGGTATATTTTTAGTTTAATTTTTGGCAGATCAGCAGTGTTAATGGATGTTAAACTAGATAAGGCTTAAAAAACATTCCAAAGGCCGGCTTAATTTTAGCATTCTACATCTCAATTTTTTTGTAATTGCCTTGCCAGAGCTTCAACAAGTTTTTAATTGACGGGACTTCTATAAATTGCTTTTTCTTCCTTGTCTGCGGGTTTCTAAATGGTCATTTGCAGAGGCAAACTCCCTTCTTTATCACCCTTTACAGCGTGAAAAATCTAATTTTTAGAACCCCTCTCAAGGCATACTCTAGCAAGCTCTACTGGAATAGAGTCTCTAGCAATTGCTAGAGACTCAGTAAATTCCTCAGTTCAAAAGTGCCTTGTGAAAGAAAATGAGGGTATAAAGGGAATCAATACGAAAGCCTTATATTTTCCTTCAAACTTGTAGACAGCATAGGGGTTTTTACGTCCGGTAGCATTGAGCAACGAAATCTGCCATATCCTGCTGCCATGTTTCATCTTCTGATCCATGGTGAAGTTGAGGTCTGTTCTGAAATAATTTTGTAAGCGAATGTTGGGATACTGCGGGATATAATCTACCAAATCAACATTATCAAGGCCACCATACCCGCTTGAGAGCGTAGGAAGCCCCATGCTTGGATAAGAAATTTCGGGCACATAGTATGGATATCCCGATTTGTATTGCACGTTGGTAGAAATGCTGTTGGTGGTTCTAGCATTTTTGCGTACTACGTAACTGGCAAAAGCAGAGACATCGTGAGGTGCATCGTATTTGAAGGGATAGGTTTTGCCCTCAAAAGTTCTGTCGGACTTAGACAAGGTATATGAAATCCAGGTAGAAAATTTGTTTTGCGCATATTCGGCCATCAATTCCAGTCCCATAGATTTGCCTTTGCCCATTTCGTAGTCTGTATGAAAATCCAAGTAATTTTCTAGGTTTTTAACCAATAAAAGATTGTCCATTCGTTTGACATATGCCTCTGCCGAAAAGGTTAGTTTGGGTATGGCATAATTTTTCCATCCTACCGACAATTGATTGGACATTGGCAGCTTATTTTCTTTGAAAGGCACCCAAAAATCTAGCTGTACATTGTAATTCATCTCGTTGATTGAGTGTACAGGTTGGTGAGTAAGGTCGTAGGCCAGCATTATTTTGTTGTGATCTCCAACAAATTTATTGGCCTTGATTCTAGGTTCCAAAGCAAGGATGGTTTTGTCGCTATTGTTGTATAAAGAGGCTCTTAGTCCTGCTCCAAACAGCCAAGTTCCGCGGCGATATTCGTCGTAAATGTAGGTCGATAGGCTGAAGAGTTTGAGTCTATCATCCTGATAATCAATGCGTTTGTCGTTTACTTCCTTATGCATGACTGAGGGCCGATACACTTGGGCTGAGGCGGTGAGACCATACGATAGGGAGTGTACAGAATTTATTTTTTGCTCCATGGAGCTGCGCAATCCTATCTCGTTCATTAGCGAAGAGGTGTTGTTTCTAAGGCTAGACTTCTCGCCTTCGTATGATACAGCCTTGTTTTTGTAGTAATTGAAATTGTTGAGTTGCGAGTAGTAAATGCTTGTAGAGGAAAATAAATTGGATTTCAGGCTAGATGTAAGACGCAGAGACGTCATATTTGTTTTCCAACCAAATCCAAAGCTTTCTTCAAATTTCTCTGGTGAATAGTCTTTTTTCTCCTTGTTTTGTCCATATAAGTCGTCGTATCCTGCATAAATTTGCCACGATAGTTTTGTTTTGGGATTTATCTTCCACGACAGTTTGCCGTTTATATCATAAAAAGAAATCATTCCTCCCCCACCCTCTCCGTCTTGCATGAGAGAAACCATTCCATTGTATAGAATATCAAAAAATGAGCGGCGTGCTGTAAACAAGTACGACAATTTGTCTTTGAGTATAGGTCCTTCCAATGCCATGTTTAGAGATAGTAGGCCTATCCCTAAGCTTCGTTTGTGCTGTTTGTCGTTGCCATCCTTGAGTGCGATGGCTGCCACGCCTGAGAGCCTATCTCCATAGATGCTTGGAATACCGCCCTTGTATAAATCTGCCGAAAGCAGGGCATCGGGATTGAAAATTGAGAATAAGCCAAAGGTATGGTTTTGGCTGTAAATCGGTACATCGTCCATCAAATACAGGGTCTGGTCGTTGGTGCCTCCTCTAATGTTGAGGTGTGACGAACCCTCCATGCCTGAGGAAACGCCAGGGAGAAATTGTAGGGTTTTGATCACATCGCGCTCACCAAAAAAGAGGGGGGAAACCCTCAACTGCGATACATTGATGCGCATATTGCCAAGGCCACGGCTATCGATGTGGTTATTTTTGTTGGTCGTCAATACAAACTCGGGAAGACCAATGCCAGCTTCAAGGCTAATGTTTATCATGCTGTCGTGGCGTACGTCTATTTCTTGTTCTGAGGGAAGGTAGCCGACAAAAGATACTTTCACAACATGCTTTCCTTCTGCTAGTTGCAGAGTATAAAAGCCATGGGTATTGGAAATTCCATAAGCATCTTTGCTGCTTATGTTGGCATCCGAGATTGATTCGCCCGTCTTGCTGTCGCTTACATAGCCTATAATACTTAGCGTTTTTTGTGAAAAGCTCCCTTGAGCTATAAACAAGAAGAGGAGTAAAAATATATGTTTCATTTGTTTTTATTCGTTATTTTTTGGTGTGTCGAAAATATGGTTTGATTCATTGTATCCCGCAAAAATGCCAAGCCCGTTTTTGATGTTGCTATGTACAGCTATTGGTTGATAGATAATGGCTGAAATATCATCGTCATAGACTATCATATTTTTTTGTTGAAATAAACTTTTGCTGTACTGATCGTAGTCCTTGCTCGCTGTTATTAGCTTTATTGCGACTCTATTTTGTTTGGAATCTGGCCTGTAGCTACCATAATAACCAACATGTGTAGGCGTAAAAACTATCTCTTGCAGCTTGGGTAAGTTGGTATTCTTTATTCTCATAAAGGCATCGTAGCAGAGCGATCCAACGGTGGGGTTTAGCACTCCCATGCCCTCATTGATGTTTATGCGATCTACCAATATGTTGTTTGCATATATTTCGTTGTATTGCACGATCTCTTCGTTTTCAAATAGCTTGTAAGAAGTAATCCACAAAGAGGTCTGAGAGCTCGTTGAGAGCTTGAAATCAGATAGGTATACCAGTCGTTGCGACCATCCAATTTCTGGGTCTAGATCCATTCTTACCTTGCAATCTATGGCTCTTGGCACTGAAGTAGATGCCATTATGGGCTCTAGGTTGGGGTATGAAGCTTCCAAGGAGTAGCTAAACCCAGCTTTGGGATAATGATCCAACGACAAAATAGAATCGGAACAAATCGCATCATAAAGTACGACATCATTTTCCTTCAATACTACGCGCACGTTTTGTGCTGCTTGAAACCAGTAGCCCGTGTCTGTTTTAAGGGTGGTGTAAAACTCTATTTCTATCGGATTTTGAGGACTCAAATAGGAGTTAACTACAAGGAAATTTCTTTCGGATACCAATTTATCGCCAATATCATAATCTACCGAACAGGCGTTTAGACTTACCACTAAAATAAAAAATGCAATGTACTTACTCATGTTTGTTAATTGTTAATTTTAAAATATTTTTTTATACTTAATAATACTTTTCATTAAGGAGCTCCTTTGCCCAATTATAAAGAGCATAAAAAATGAATCATCCCCTATGCGAAAGTGAAATATTTCTCATTTTTTTTTCAAAAAGGTATGTAAAGCTGGATTTGCCAGTCTCTGAGTTTTCCTGCATCAACACTATTTGTCTTTAAAACATCCACAACTCCATGTTTGTACATAAAGGCTAATCCTAAATATTTCCAGTCATAAGAAAGCTTGGCAGTCAAGGGTATGTCGTACCGTCCCGATTCATAATAGGTAGGCTCCAAACCCACACCGCCACTTAGATTCTTTATCAATTTGTAGTTTGCACTAATATTTAGAGATGAATAAAATCTAAAAGAATCTCCATGAGGACCCCAAGGATACC
>BHEP01000076.1 GCA_003851245.1 Bacteroidales bacterium
GGGAAATCCACCGTAAAATTTTACAGTGTAATTTTAGGGCCAAGCTTTTGGCGGATTTGTATAAATTTTCTCTACAGCTTGGCTCTTATTTTCTCAAAAACTATTAATTTATATTGTATGAAGGCATATTTTTTTATTTTTTTTTTCACTTTATTTTCGTTTTCCATCTTTGCACAGTTTTCTTCTAAGGTTGAAAAATCCTCTGAGTTGGTTAGTATTGTATTTCGATTGGCAGAAGCAAAAGAATATGTCAATAATAATCTTGTGGATTATATAAATGATGTGGATCAACACTTCTCAGCATACAAAGATCACCCTTTAATATCTTATACAAAAGAATTTAGAGAACGCTATCAGGTTGGGTATGGATCGGTTGCTTTTTTGTCGAGAGTTATAATTGTTAGAGATGGCAAGGTAGCCTTAGACCCTAAGATCGATATAATAAATAATGTGGTAGATGAAAGTTGGTCGGAAGAGGCCGTTCAGGAGTTTGTTTACTTGTTGAGTGACTTCTACACAAAAGCCAACTTTGAATCTTTTTTCTCTAAGCACGAATCTTTGTATACCCAAACAGAGATGCGATTAGACAAAGTGTTGAGCAAGATAGATACAGCCTGGTTTGGGGCTTTCTTTGGCGATCCTTTTGGCGATCCTTTTGTTGTAATAAACCTATGCAATGGTGTTAGCAACTATGGTTTGACGATAAGCAACAAAGACAATTCTACATCTTATGGTGCAATTATTGGCTGCACAAGTCCCGACTCTTTGGGAGTTCCTGTATTTGATAGCACGCGGATAATACCCTTGTTGGTACACGAGTTTTGCCATCATTTTTCCAATCCATTGGTAGCTGAAAATGCAGAAATATTACAGCCTATTGCCGAAAAGATATTCCCTTTTGTAGAAGACAAATTGCGCCCTAAGGCTTATGGACATCCCGATGCCATTATGCCAGAAAGCTTTGTTCGTATGTGTGCAAATGCTTACTTCGAACAGTTTCCGATAAATATGGCAGAGCATATTATAAAAAATGATGAATTGTCAGGATTTATTTGGATGCGAAATAAAATGCGGTTTCTAAAGAATTTTACCAACAATAGATCGCTCTATCCGACCTTGCGATATTTTGTTCCGCAGATTACAGCATATATGAATTCTGTGGCTGATAATATGGAAATGGAATTGCAAGAATACGCACTAAAAACGCCACGAGTCATTGCCATATTTCCCGAAGTCAATAGTGAAGTTGAATCCACAATCAAAGAGATTAGAATAGATTTTTCTCAAGCCATGTGGACTAGTTCTGGTATTATGGGTTCAGAAGATGAGGATAGGTTGGCTCCAGATTTCACAGGTGAAATGGATTCTTGGAGCGAAGATAGAAAAACTTTGATTCTGAGGGTCAATTTGGATAAAGGCAAACGATATGGGTTTTATTTGCCATTTTATGCCTTCTCTTCTATGTATTTACATAATATGAAGGAAGATTTTGAAGTTAAATTTCAAACAAAATAGAAGCAATGCACATATCTAGGAATACGTTTATTTTTACAGTAGGCGAGGTTTCTTTTATTTATAATTCTTTATCCAATAGTTTGGTAGAAATCGATAAAGAATCATTTGAGACTCTTCAAAGAGCAAAATAAGAAAAGCTTGTTGTCGATGAAAAGTTGATTGACGATCAGAATCTATTTCAAATGCTTGCCGACAAGCATTTTATAGTAGAAGAGGAGAGAGATGAATCTCTTTTTTACAAGGCTGCTATAGCAAATTATAGGAATTCAAATAATCGTTTGGATCTTACCATTGCGCCAACTATGGACTGCAATTATTCTTGTCCTTATTGTTTTGAAAAAAAAGAAGAGACCTATATGTCTTCAGAGGTGATTGATTCTATAGTAAAATACATTGCCGCTCAAAAAGAGGCTACGGATTTACATGTCACTTGGTTTGGAGGCGAACCTTTATTGGCAATTGATCAAATAAGAGAGTTTTATTGCAAGGTAAATGCAGTTTGGACGAAAGGGTATACATCAAATATAATTACCAATGGGTTTTTAATCACTCCCAAGGTTTTGGAAATACTGAAAGAAGTGGAGGTTAAGTCTATCCAGATTACTTTGGACGGACTGAAAGAGAACCACAACAAGATGAAGTACACCACAACTTGTGCCGATACATTTTCTAAAACGATTGAGAATATTGATTTGATTTTGGCTACAACGAGTGAAATTCATGTAACAATTCGCGTCAATTTAGACAAGAACAATGCCAATGATTTTGTTTCTTTATACCATTTTATAGCAGATAGATACAAGGGGGTTCAAAATATAGGAATAGCACCTGCATTTATTTTAGATCGATCAGGAGAAGACCCAGCTTCATGTAAAAATATTTTTTTTAGTAGAAAATAGAAGTCCGAAATCACCCTAAGGCTTTTTAACGAATATGGTATCCATTCTCCAGCTTGCGATTACCCGACGTCTTATTTTGCAGAATGTGGTATCCGCAATAAAAATAGTATAGGATTAGATCCAGAGGCATATGTTTATAAATGTTGGGAAATAATTGGAAATAAGGAATTTCGTGTTGGTCAAATTCTTGATGGGCGCTTGCAATATACAGATCTCAAAATGCTTCATCGCTATCTTTATGGAGCAGACCCTATTGAGGACAAGGTTTGTTCTGTTTGTAGTTATTTACCCATTTGCCATGGCGGCTGTCCTCACCTGAGGCTAGAAAACGATTTTTATGGAAAAAAAAATGATGTGTGCACACATTTGAAAGGATTTGTACCCCAATTTATGCAGGTTCACTTGGCTTGTAAAAAATTGAAAGCATTGAGTGAAATTGAGTAAATCATTCCCCCACTATCTCCAATATGATGCCATGGATTGTGGACCTACCTGTTTGCGTATGGTTTCTGCTTTTTATGGGCGTTTTTACTCATTAGAAGATTTGCGAGAGAAAGCCCACCTCACCCGTGAGGGCGTTTCGCTATTGGGTATCAGTG
Source organism: Bacteroidales bacterium (assembly GCA_003851245.1). Classification (GTDB taxonomy): domain Bacteria; phylum Bacteroidota; class Bacteroidia; order Bacteroidales; family Azobacteroidaceae; genus BHEP01. The sequence goes on from BHEP01000076.1 coordinate 3,014, forward strand.
AGGCAGCCGAAAAAATAGGGTTTCGAAGTATGGGTGCTCGCATATCATTCGATATACTAGCTCAATCTTCGCTGCCATGTATTGTGCATTGGAGTCAACAACATTTTGTAGTCGTTTATAAGATAAAGAAGCGAAGAGGGGAGGAGATAATCTATGTTTCCGATCCTAGTTCGGGCAAGATAAAATATACCAGGGAAGAGTTTTGTAATTGTTGGGTAAGTACTAAAGATGAAGGACTTGCAAAGGGAATTATTCTTTTGTTGGATCCAACACCAGAGTTTTTTGCACGAGCAGAAGAACCCGTAAATCGCAAAGGATTTTCTTTTTTATTGACATATCTGCGACCATATAAAAATCTTGTTCTCCAACTTTTTGTAGGCTTGCTTTTTGGAAGTCTTTTATCATTGATTTTCCCATTTCTAACACAAGCCATAGTCGATATTGGGATCAACAACCAGAATATAGGTTTTATCTACCTCATTCTTATCGGGCAGTTGATGTTGACATTGAGTAGCTCTTCAGTAGAATTTATTCGGGGCTGGATTCTTTTGCATTTAGGTACGCGCATCAATATAGCCTTGGTTTCCGATTTTCTGCTCAAGTTGATGCGTTTGCCCATGAATTATTTCGACACCAAAATGGTAGGCGATATAATGCAGCGTATGGGCGACCATGGAAGGATACAAAGTTTTCTGACGGGTTCGAGTTTGAGTATTCTTTTTTCTGTATTTAATTTGTTTGTTTTTGGTATTATCTTGTGTATTTATAGCATTAAGATATTTGGTATTTTTCTGCTAGGCAGTATTCTATATTTCTTTTGGGTGTGGCTTTTTCTTAAACGAAGAGCAGAACTGGATCATAAAAATTTTGCTCAACAGGCTATCAACCAGGGCAATATTATTCAGCTCATCACGGGTATGCAAGAAATCAAGCTCAACACTTGCGAGCAAGAAAAACGTTGGGAATGGGAGCGCATTCAGGCAAAATTGTTTCGTTTGCAAATTAAAGGACTGGCATTGGGTCAGTACCAAGATTCGGGCGCATTGTTAATCAATCAGACAAAAAACCTTATTATCACAGCCTTTGTAGCCAAATTGGTGGTAGATGGGCAAATGACTTTGGGGATGATGCTTTCTGTTCAATACATTATCGGTCAACTCAATGGGCCTATTGATCAGTTGATTGGTTTTTTGCGACAAACACAAGATGCGCGTCTGAGCCTCGACCGCTTGAACGAAGTACATACCAAGGAAAATGAAGAGTCAAAAAATGAGGTGCTGGTACAAGAAATTCCTACAGAGAAAGGTTTGGAGATAGAGAATCTATTTTTTAGCTATGATGGAACATCAATCGCAAAACCTGTTTTGAAAAATATAAACCTGACGATACCTTCAGGGCAGCAGACAGCTATTGTGGGAATGAGTGGATGTGGCAAAACAACTTTGATCAAGATGATTTTAGGCTTTTATCCTCCTCAGGAAGGGCGTATTCTTTTGGGAGGAAATCCCTTGGCAAATTACAGTTGCCGATCTTGGCGTAAGTCTTGTGGCGTAGTGATGCAAGATGGTTTTATTTTCTCAGATACCATTGCTAAAAATATAGCTCTTGGTGTCGATGAGGTTGATAAAGAGCGGCTTTTAAAGGCTGTAATAGTTGCAAACATTAGTAATTTCGTAGAATCTCTGCCTTTGACATACAATACAAAAATAGGTAGTGAGGGTCATGGATTGAGTCAGGGGCAAAGGCAGCGGATCCTAATTGCCAGAGCTGTTTACAAAGACCCAGAGTTCGTTTTCTTTGACGAAGCCACAAATGCTTTGGATGCAACCAATGAGCACGAAATTATGGATAACTTACAATCTTTTTTGGAAGGCAAAACATCCATAGTAATTGCCCATCGCTTGAGTACGGTTCGTCATGCAGCACAAATTGTAGTGATGGAAGAGGGAGAAATTGTAGAAATAGGTACTCACGAAAGTTTGACTGCATTGCAAGGGGTGTATTATCGCTTGGTAAAAAATCAATTGGAATTATGAGTGAAGCCGATAAAATAGAGTTGCGAAGTGAGGAAGTTCAGGAAATATTGACTCGCCCCCCACATGCCTTGGTTCGTTGGGGAGTTTCTGTTATAAGTGGCCTTGTGTTGTTTTTATTTATGGCTTGTTTCTTTTTTACTTACCCCGATATTATGTCTGGAGAAATTATTATAACAACAGAAAATCCTCCAGTTTGGATTGTTGCAAAATCGACAGGAAAAATCAAGTACTTATATTGTGCCGACAAACAGTCGGTTGTAGAAGGCGACTTGTTGGCAGTCCTAGACAATTCAGCAGAAAGTACAGATGTATACCTTGTCCAAAAAGCTTTGCAAGAGTGTCAGATTTTGGATACCGTTTTGGATATTCCTCTGTGCTTGTTTACAAATAATTATGCTTTGGGTGAAATACAAGGTACATATTCCGCCTTTATTCGTTCGGCTATAGATTTTGAGAATTTTATTTTGAATAATTTATTGTTGCAGGAGCAAAAGTCTACGAAGATACAAATAGTAAAGCATAGCATTTATTTTTCAAATTTAAAAAAATCTTTAGAACTTAAGGAAAAAGAGATGTTGATCGCTCAATCATCTTTCGAAAGAGAGAAGGAATTGCATCAGAAAGGTATCACTTCAAAGTCGGATATGGAGTTGGCAGAACAAGCGTATCTAAATATTCAGCAGTCTCTGCAACAAATAAAAATCTCTCTTGCTTCCGACGACATACAGTCATCTCAGTTGAGCGAGTCTGTGACTAAATTATCTATTCAGTATAGACAGGAACGAAAGCGTCTTTTTTCCAATTTAATTTCGGCATATCAGGAATTAATTGCTTCGATAGAGACTTGGGAGCAGACTTATATTCTGCGTTCGCCAGGCGATGGGCTTATCAATTTTAATAATTTTTGGAAACAAAATCAGTTTGTGAGGTCGGGCGATAAGGTTTTTGTTTTGGTGGCGCACGAATCGGGCGACTATATAGGGAAGATGCTTATGCCATCGGTAGGGTTTGGAAAGGTAAAGGAAGGGCAGCGGGTAAATATAAAAGTAGCAGGTTACCCTTATATGGAATATGGCAATTTGAAGGGAAGTGTCAAAAACGTTTCGTTTATTTCTAAAGACAAGTTTTATACCCTTGAAGTTGCATTGCCTAAAAAACTTCTTACAACACACGGAAAGGAGCTTTTCTTTACTGGAGAGCTCGAAGGACAGGCAGATATTGTGACCGAAGACCGCAGTTTGGCAGAGCGCATTCTTTCTCCTCTGAGGTATCTTTTGGAAAAGCATAAGGTAGGGTAGCAAATTTATTTGTATCTATAACTCTTTGTCAATCCTGTACGCATTTAGAAGAGATGTATTTTTAAGCAAATCTAAATCCCACTATTTGCAATTAGTCTAAATATGGTCTAAGTTTTATAACTATGAGAGCGGAGAGATCCTTCTAAATAGAGATATTCTCCTGGATACGATAAGGACGGAGGATTGGAGAAAAATAGTAGGAATAGCCTCTCAAGAGATATTCATTTTCAATGGAACTGTTTCTCGATTCCTCGCACGACCGTATACGAAGACACAGCCACTGCTTTTAGATACTAATTATTATCTACTCAAGGATTTTCTATGGATGTTCTTAATGCGCTTAGATGTCTAAAACCTTATAGAGCCTGAATGAGCCTTGCAAAGAATAGGCAAATAGTATATTGATGAAATAGAGGCTGAATGTTTTGTTTTTCGGAAAAATTTAATTATCTTTGTATTAGATACAATGATATTCAATACAGCCAATTTTATAGTTTTTTAGATATAATAGTATGCCATTGCTTTACAGTTTCGATATTGATACTCGCGATGAATTATTAGCAGTACTTGCTGATAATTTACAAAAGCGCAGATTGGAAAAGGGACTTTCGCGCGAAGCTCTCACGGAACTTAGCGGAGTGCCTACCCCTACTATTGCTAAATTTGAACAAAAGCATACTATTTCGCTCGCTTCCTACGTGGCACTGGCAAAAGCATTGGGTTACAGCAAAGCCATCAAAGAATTACTTTCCGAACCACTCTACAACACAATGGAGGAGCTGGAGATGATTAATAAGAACAAAAATAGAAAAAAAGGACGTAATGAAATTGGTAAATAAAATAATAGTTACATACCACAATCGTACTGTTGGCACACTTTGTATGACTTCCGACAATCGTTTATGCGCCTTTCAGTATGATAAAGATTGGTTGGCAAACGGTTTTTCCATATCACCGTTTGACCTGCCGTTAAAACCAGAACTATTTATCGCCAAGCCGGAACCGTTTTGGGGCAATTTTGGTATTTTTGAAGATAGCCTACCCGACGGCTACGGACGGTATTTACTAAATCGCATGCTGAAAAAACAAGGCGTAAATGATAGCGAATTAACACCACTGCAGCGATTGAGTATTGTAGGGACATCGGGAATGGGGGCTTTGTGCTATATTCCTGAAACCTATGTAGGGGAAGAGAAAGCATTGCCAGAGCTGGAGGAGCTCCAACAGATGGCATTGGAGGTCTTGTCCGAAAGGTCTGATAAAGATGAAGATGTCTTGTATTTTAATAGCGGAAATTCGGGAGGATGCCGTCCCAAGTGTCTTTTTAACGATGCCGAGGGGGCATGGTTGGTTAAATTCAGACACACATACGACCCCAAAGATATGGGAATTATGGAATATCGCTATAATGAAATTGCACGCAAATGCGGTATTGTCGTGCCCGATTTCAAGCTAATGAATGGAAAGTATTTTGCGACCAAACGTTTTGATATTGAGAATGATGACAGATTGCACATCGCCACAGCAGGGGCAATTTTAAACGAATCAATTATGCAGCCCAAATTAGAGTATAAAACATTGCTTCACCTGACGGGCTATCTCACGCAAGACCCTAAACAGGTCGATGAGATGTTCCGCCGTATGGTGTTTAACGTATTGACTGATAATAAAGACGATCATGCTAAAAATTTTAGTTTTATTTGTCGGGATAGCGCTTGGTTATTATCTCCAGCTTACGACTTAACTCATTGCAGTAATGGTTATAATGGAGAGCATGCCACCTCTGTCAATAACAAGGGTAATCCAACTATCGAAGATATGCTTGCTGTTGGTGAAAGCATTCGCATTTCTCTAAAAAAAGGGATAGATATGATTATGAATATTGCCGAGGGATGCTCAGAAATATTATCCAAGGATTATGCTTCAACTATAAAGAAAGTATAAATTTGGCTTAATGTTCAAAACTGAGGATGAAAGTTACATAATCAATTGATTTTTATATATATACATCATTTATATGAAAACAGTTAAAAATATGCTTTTACTGTGGTTCAAGACAGACAGTAAAGAATGGAGCTAAGTTCAACAAACAGTTTATTTATGTAAAGATTGCGGCAAACAGATTGTTTTGAGGCAACAGGTTGATAATCAACGACTAGTTGATGAATATGTTTTTGGTAAGCAGACCTATTTTTAGCTAGCTAAGCGGTACAATTTAAGCGTAAGTAGTATTCGCCGGCGCATCTATTCGGTTGATCCCATTAGGATTATTGCGCCAGAAAAACGGGTAATTATTTTGATGGATGCCACCTACTGGGGTTGGAGTTTTGGAGTTGTTGTCATGAAGGATTGTCGCACAAAACAAGTAATATGGCATAAATTTATTGATAAAAAAGAGACCCTTGCTGATTATCTCGAGGGCATAGCTTGGCTTTAAAAAAACGGTTTTGTAATCAAGGGAGTGGTGAGCGATGGGCTTCGATGGCTAGCGCAAAAGTTGGATAGGTATCCGTTTCAAATGTGCCAGTTTCACCAAGTTCAGATAGTCCAACGCTATTTAACAATAAAGCCTAAGTTATTGCCAGCAATAGAATTAATGAAAATAATAAAGCTAATGTGTCACACCGATAAGGAGAATTTTGTTGGGGCTTTTGAACGGTGGCTAGAACACTGGGATGTTTTTTTGAAGGAGCGAGCCAAAGATCCAACGACAGGCAAAAGTCGATACGTGTATCGAAAATTACGCAGTGCGTACCTTAGTTTGGAGCGAAACATGCCATTTTTGTGGACGTGGTACGATAATATTGAGTTGGGTATTCCTAACACGAACAATGGTTTGGAGGGGCTATTTACTGACTTAAAAACGAAGCTAAGAAATCACAATGGCTTATCAAAAGAACACCGTAAAAGTTTTATTGACCATTACTTCAATACAAAATTTGAATGATTGCTTGCCCCCCATGGGGGGCAAGCAATCATTCAAATAATCCTCAGTTTTGAACACTTGAACAAATAACACTAAAAATATCCTCAGTTTTGAACATTAAGCCTAATCTCAGAACTTTTGGCCTGTCATTTTTTTTAAAGAAATCACGTTCTACCCCTAACTTACCTATTTTGGTGTAAAGACTGGTCAGGACTTGATCACTGTCGTTAGATTTATTAGCCTTTTGGGCACCAATAAAAATAGAAGCTGAGTAATCTAAATACTCCCTTTCCAGCCACTTATCTGAGGGGGCAAAACCTTATATTTACTCGCAATTTAAGTCACCGTGCGGTGTCCTTGAATAGCTGCGATGGCAACTTTTGTTTTTAACTGAACTGTAGTATTCTGTCTCTCTCCTTATCTGATTTAAGCTCTATAAGAATTTTATTTTCTAAGAGGTAGACCTTGTCAGAGAGTTTTGCAAACTTCGGCCTATGGGTCACAAGTATGGTAGCAATGTTTGAAGCCTTGTTTCGCAATAAATCAATCACAAATTGTTCTGTTTTTGTATCCATAGAAGAGGTAGGTTCGTCAAGTAGTAAAATAGTAGGCTTTCGATAGAGCGCTCTTGCCAGTGAAATGAGCTGTTGCTGTCCTCCTGATATTTTAATTCCATCCTCTCCCAGCAAGGTATCCAATCCTTGTGGAAGCTTTTCAAAAAACTGATCAAAGCCATAGTACCTACAAAACTCACGAAGCATTTGATCTTCTTCCTCTAGTTTGCCCAAACGTATATTATCTCTCACATTTCCTGCAAATAGCTTTATTTGCTGATTGACAACTCCAAGCCTATTGCGCCATAGAGGGGTTGATGTTTCGTTCCAATCTTGCTCGTTATACTTTATCAATCCTTCTTCTGGTGCGTAATATCTTTGGAGTATTTGGATTATGGTACTCTTGCCGGTGCCCACTTCTCCAAAAAGACTTATAATTTGACCTTGCCTAACCTCAAAAGATACATTGTCAAGCAAAGATTGTTTGCCTTTAAATCTAAACGATAAGTTTTCGATAGCAAGTCTATCGCAGAGCTCGCATTTCGACTTTTTTTCTATCAAAGAGCTGTCAAACTCTGGCTCGGTTTTTGCAAATTCGTATAGTCTATCGAAGGCAACACCAGCTTCCTGAAGTTTAATGTTTACCCCCGACAAACTAGCAGTGCAGCCCACTATTGTTCCAGCAACCGACATTACTGCCATTAGTTGCCCTAGCATCAATTGTCCATCTAAAACCCAAGATGCTCCGAGAGTAATCATAGACACCATAATTATGGTGCTCATTATTTGTGCTATAAAACCGTAGCGAGTTCCCAAAATTCCTAAGTTATATGTGTTTGATTGATATGTGCCGTACAGCAAGTTGATTCCTCCTTTAAATAGTTCTTGCTTATTTGCCGTTTTTATTTCATCTACTCCCTGAATGGAATCTATCAAAAGAGCTTCGGTAGCAGCATAACTCACCATTACAT
>BHEP01000077.1 GCA_003851245.1 Bacteroidales bacterium
AAGTAGACACTTTTTTAAGTCGACAAAAAAATTGTTGCAATAAAAAAATGTTGTACTTTTGGAAAGTGGTTCTAAAAAAATTCATGAAACTAAGGGAAAAGATGTCCTAAGGGAGGGGACCACTATACTCTCTCTCTCTCTCTCTATCTCTCTGAAGTATGATATTTCTTTACCAGAACGCACTAGGTTTGTTATCGGAGAGTTGTAGCCTGACGCTGAATTGCTGATAATAGCACTGATTTATAGTTAAATAATATATAATTATTTGCTATTGGCCCTCTTTTATTTTACCTTTGTGAAATTAATAGTTTTTTATAAAAACAAGAGTTTTTATTGGTTAAATAAACTAAAGAGAATAAACCTAAATAATAAAAAACAGTCTAAGCTTACATAATTATAAATTGTAGAATTAGAAATTATAGAATTAAGGAATTGAGTTGAATTAAAATTTAATGAAAAGGAGGTAATAAGATGAGGACGATAAAATTTTATTTTTTGCTGGCGCTGCTTAGTTTTACTGTATCAGCTATCGCTCAGAGTGGCGATTTTTCGGATGATATATACTACACTCCAAAATCGAAGAAAACGGAGCAACAAGAGCATGTTAAAACAGAGCAGGTCAAAACAGAGCAGGTAAGCACCAAATCGGTGGTAGTAACGGCAGTTATGCCTAGCGGCAGTGAGCGAAGTGTTGATGAATACAATAGACGTAGTGTGGGTCAGTCTCAATATGTAGATGAGCTCATGGCAAATGACAATTCTTCTTTTGAAGAAATTGAAGAAATTGAAGATGGTGCTTATACACAGCGCGTTGTGAAGTTTCACAATCCATCAACCCTGTCTATTGCTGGCACTGAAGAGATTAATGTATATTATGATGGTGATGAATATATCTTAGACTTTGACGAAAGACGGGCTAGCTCTGTTAATATTAATATCAATACCGGTTATGGCTATGGCTATAATAGCTACGACAGATATGGCTGGAATAGCCCTTGGGCCTACAATTCTTGGTATTCTCCTTGGCGTTCGCCATGGTATAGTTCGTGGTATTCTCCTTGGTATGGAGGGTTTTATGGAGGCGGCTATTATGGCGGTGGCTACTATGGCGGCGGTGGTTATTACGGCGGTGGTTATTATGGAGGTGGTTATTATGGCGGTGGCGGTTATTATGGCGGTGGCTATTATGGTGGCGGCTATTATGGTAGCGTCAGTCGTGGTAATTATTATGCCAACGGCAGGAACTCCTCATATTCGGGTTCAGGGAGAAACTCCCCTTCGAGTCGCTCCAGTGTTTCTGGCTCACAAAGAAATTCTACAAGTAGTCCCTCTACAAGAGAGTCTGTGGGAACTCGCAATAGCGAATCTTCGAGGGTAAGCTCGCGAGAGGCATCTTCTACAAGAAGTTCTTCCGATCGCTCCTCTTCGAGGGCAGTAACAACATCTACTAGAGAAGTTCCAGCAAGCAGCGGCAGCAGCAGTAGCACAGGCACCCGCACTCGCACAGTTCGTCAGGAGTCGTCCAGCTCACCATCTTCTACAAGAAGCACAAATAGCGGATCGTCTACAGGCAGCTCTAATAGTGGCTCTTCTACAAGCACTACGAGGAGTTCTACTTATAGTGCTCCAGCATCCTCTTCGAGTTCCTCAAGAAGTAGCAGTTCTAGCTCATCCTCTGTGGGTAGCAGTAGCTCATCCTCTTCGGGCTCATCCTCTTCGGGGGGTAGCAGTCGCTCCTCATCTTCGGGCTCATCGTCGGGAGGCAGCAGCAGGCGTTGATAAAAAAAATCGAATATCTTAAAAATAAAAAACAGGTATGAAAAAAAAAATATTGTTTCTGGCAGCTTTCTTGGGTAGTACCCTATGCTATGGTCAGGGAGAGATGAACGCCTTAGATTATTCTCGCAATCAGGCCACAGGCTCAGCCCGCGGAATGGCAATGGGCGGAGCTTTTGGAGCTCTGGGGGGAGATGCTACAGGCATTGCAAGCAATCCTGCGGGCATTGCTCTATACCGATCCTCGGAGGTGATGACGACCATGAATTTTTCTTCCACCAGCGTAGAGACTAATCTTCAAGGCTCTATTATGAATGAGAGCAAATTTAAGTTTAATTTCGACAATTTCTCATATGTAAGTTATTATCCTACAGGAGGCGATGCTGTTACCTCCTTCAATTTTGGTTTTGCATACAATAGGGTGAAAAACTTTGATAGAAACTACAGATCCAAAGGACAGGGATTGCAGGGGTCATTGACCGATTATATTGCCACAATCACAAGTAATGCCAATATACATCCCGATGATCTTTCCTCCTATGATAAGAATGGAAAGTATGATTCTTGGCCCTATGAACAGGGCTATCCTTGGCTGGGCGTTTTGGGCTATAATGCAGGTCTGGTAGAGTATCAAGAGGGCTCTAATCCTTACGACTACAGGAGTCCTTTGAAAGAAGGAAATGTTGTTGATTCTCGCTTGAATGTTTCGGAGAGAGGCGCTATAGAAACCTACGATTTTTCGGGAGGACTCAATATATCCCATCTTTTTTATATGGGCGCTACGGTATCCATCACCGATCTTCGCTACTCACTGTCCTCTACCCACTCAGAGGATTTTCCTGGAATAGGCAATCGCGGATTTGATCTGAACAACAGCCTAGAAACAGAGGGCTCGGGTTTTGGTTTCAGCTTGGGAGGAATATTTAGGCCCCTTAATGCCATTCGTTTGGGCGCGGCCTACCACTCTCCACGCTGGTATAATATGACAGATTATTTTGATGCCAAGGCATACCCTATAAATATGACAGGAAAGAAAAATGCTATAACTCCCGACAGGGCCTATACCGACTATAAATTTCAGACTCCCTATCGCTGGGTTTTTAGTGGGGCAGCCATACTTGGCACAAGTGCTGTGCTGAGTGTAGATTATGAGTTGACGGACTATTCGGGAATGAAATTCAAAGACCGCGATGGCTTTGCATATTCCAATAATAAGTTTATAGAGTCAGATTTCCGTATGGCCTCTACCCTGAAGTCGGGATTAGAACTTAGGTTGCTGCCACAAGTATCTGTTCGTGCAGGTTACTCCTGGTCTCAGAGCCCATTGACCAACGATTTTAAGGCAGGCAATATCATGGAGGTTATTACCGAAGGAACGATACCTCATTATATATTGGAGGGCGACGTACACTCAGTATCTATGGGATTGGGATGCAAGCTCACTCCGCAGTTTTATATGGATCTAGCCTTTGTTTATAGGACACAGTCAGATAAGCTATATTCATTTTCGCCCATGTATGGTGATGATGGAGTACCCTTGTTTAGCACTGCTTCTGCAAAATTAAAGCAGGAGACTATGCGAGGCTTATTGAGCTTGGGATATAAATTCTAAAAAGAAAAATAAAAAGCCTTGTTTGTACTCCAAAAAAGGCTTTTTGTTGATGTATAGCGTTGTTTTGTTAAAAAAACATCCTGCTTTTTGTTATTTGAATATCTTTACTTACTTTTGTTGAGTTGGATATTTTATTTTTCACATAAGTTTAAAAACAATAAAAAAATTATTGCCTATAGTAAGATTATTACTTTACACCAATTAAGATACACGATAATGACAAACTCATTAAAAAATATGACCGATGAAGAATTGGTTGTTTCTTATGCAGCAGGTAATAATTCTGCTTTTGACGTTCTCTTAACTCGTCACAAGGCAAATATTTTTTCCTACATCTATTTTATTGTACGCAATCGCGAACTTGCAGAAGACATCTTTCAAGAGACTTTCGTAAAGGCTGTTGTGACCATAAAGCAGGGTAGATACACCGAAAGTGGCAAGTTTAGGGCTTGGATAAGTCGTATAGCCCACAATTTGGTGATTGATCACTTCCGACAAGAAAAAAATGAGCGGACTATTTCCAACGATGATTGTGAGTTCGATTTGCTGAACAACGCTAAATTTTCGGACGGCACCGTTGAAGACAATATGGTGAAAGATCAAATATTGTCGGATGTGAAGAAACTAGTAAACTTTCTTCCCGACAATCAAAAAGAAGTTTTAGTATTGCGATATTATCAGGATTTGAGTTTCAAAGAAATTGCAGATATTACGGGAGTGAGTATCAATACGGCATTGGGACGGATGCGTTATGCCATATTAAACATGCGCCGAATGGCGGAAGAAAAAAATATGATTCTTACTTTGGATTGATTTAAGGAGGCGTTTTTTTCTTTTTTTATTTGCCGCAATATTTGTGTTATATCTGCGTTCATATAAGCGTATTGGATTTATACCAGTAGACTAGAATAGAATGAATGATTTGAAATATAACAAAGTGGCGTATGAATAAATTTTCTACATTAAAATTGGATTTAGAGGTAGGGAAGGACCTATCTAAATCGGCAAAAAAAGATATAATGCACATATTAGAGCCTCGAATGTCTTCAATAACAATGATATTGAGTATTGCACATTCTTATCATGTAGAGAAAGATTTGCCTGCAAGCCTTTCGTCAATGGTGCTTAATTAATAGTTTAAAAGACTTACCGAATCCCCTTCATGATGAAACATAAAATAGCACCCTCGCTTCTTGCTGCGAACTTTCTTGCCTTAGGCGATGCTGTAGAGATGATCAATAAGAGTGATGCCGACTGGATGCATTTGGATGTGATGGATGGGGTTTTTGTGCCCAATATTTCATTTGGGTTTCCTGTTATAGAAGCTGTAGCAAGGGTTTGTAAAAAACCCTTGGATGTTCATTTAATGATAGTAGAGCCTCAAAAGTTTATAAGCCAAGTGAGAGATTGCGGGACTTATATGATGAGTGTCCACTATGAGGCTTGCTTGCACCTGCATAGCACCATTCAATCGATAAAGAAGGCAGGAATGAAGGCAGGCGTGGTTTTGAACCCACACACTCCTGTAGAAGTGCTGGAAGATATCCTTTGTGATCTCGATATGGTCTTGCTGATGTCTGTAAACCCTGGTTTTGGGGGTCAAGCATTTATTCCACAGACCTTGAATAAGCTCTCTCGCTTGAGAGCGATGATAGATAGAAAGCAGGCGGCAACATTGATTGAAATTGATGGAGGGATCAATCTTCAGGTCGCAAAAGATTTATTGCTGCATGGCGCCGATGTATTGGTGGTGGGCAGCTTCGTGTTTGGAGCAGCAGAGCCCTCAAAAATTATTAGAGAACTTAAAAACCTTTTACCCTAGTTTTGCGTTATACCTAAGAGAGCAGAGTTTTATTTATAGAAGTCTCGTATATTTTGTTAGGTCAATGAACGCAGGAATCCTCAACAGTCCTTTTTTTAGGCTCCTACTCCCGTTTGCCATAGGGATTTTGGTGCAGCACAATATAGGTTTAAAAGGCATAGTTTTCTACTTTTTTGCCTTGAGTTTGGTTTTGTTCTTGCTGTCCTTAAGTTCTAATATTGGTAAGTCCTTTAATTTTAGGTGGGTGTTTGGTCTTTTTGTTTTTGTTTTCTGTTTTGCTGCAGGAGCCAAACTCACAGAAAGGAGTCAATATCTCACAGAATGGTCAGATTCTTCAATAGAACAGACTTATCGCCTACGTCTTTTGGACAATCCTCTCGAAAAACCTAGGTCGCTGCAGGCTAAGGTAGCATGGAGAGAAAAGAAATTTGTTTTGTATTTCCCAAAAGATTCCCTATCCCAGTCTTTACTCTTGGGCGACGAGATTGTGGTAAGAACAATTTTTCGCAAGCCCCAAAATCAGCCTTCAGTCAATTCTTTTGACTATGCCTCATATCTGCAGAGACAGGGATATGCAGGGGTTTCGTATGTTTCTGCAAAAAAGTGGGAAAAAGTTGCCTCCTCCAAGAGTTCTTTTTATTGGAGTATAAGAGTCGCAGCCAATAGGAGTCGCTTGTTTTTACTCGATCGCTTACAGGAAATTATTGAGGGCGAAAAATCTTTTGCCGTAGCAGGAGCCATGTTGTTGGGCTACAAGGTAAACTTGGACGAAGACTTGCGTAGAAGTTTTTCGGCCACAGGGGCTTCTCATGTGTTGGCTGTTAGCGGGCTGCACACGGGTATTTTATATTCAATTTGTTTCTATCTCCTCTCGTTTTTTGGCTCAGGAAGGCTTGCTCAATCTTTTCGTCAAATTATTCTTATTATCTTACTTTGGGGCTTTGCTTTTGTTACAGGCTTGAGTCCATCGGTGGTGCGAGCCACCACTATGCTCACATTTGTGGCCCTAGCCTTTGTGTTGAGAGAGCGCAAGCAAATAGTTAATACCATTGCGGCCTCAGCATTTATTATGCTTTTGTATAATCCCATGTATTTGTTTGATGTGGGTTTTCAGCTAAGCTATCTCGCAGTTTTTGCCATTGTTCGCCTCAATCCTTATTTGAGTTCTCTGTTTGTATTTAGAGCGTCTCTTCCAAGATATATTTGGAGCTTGCTGACGGTGTCTACTGCGGCACAGTTAGGGACACTTCCGCTGAGCATTTATTATTTTCAGCAATTTCCGGTAATCTTCCTTGCTACAAATCTCTTTGTTTTGCCAATGGCATTTATATTATTGTTTTTGCTGCTATTGAGCCTACTGCTGTGGCTTATTTTCCCCCTTCCATTGTGGGCAATGTATCCTTTAAATTTCAGTTTAGAATTTTTTATACGCGGGTTAGAATTTTTAGAAAGAGTGCCGTATTCCAATGTATCATTGCCGAGCATAGATATTTTGAGTCTTCTTTGTTTCTATCTCTACATTATTTTGCTGGCACAGACTTTGATAAAAAAGCGGGCAATATATTTCTATTTATGTGTATTGCTTGTCCTTTTTCAAGTTATTTACTATCTTTGAGGGCTTAATATTCATCAAAAAAGAAGTTTGTAGTCATCTATAAGCTGCAGCAAATAGTTCTTAATTACTTATAAAATGATAACAAAGATAATTGCAGAAGAGCAGATTCAAAAGGCCAAAAAATATATAGGTCATGTTGATAGGATAGTTATTGTAAGTCATGTTTCTCCCGATGGCGATGCCATAGGCTCATCCTTGGGTTTGGCTCATTTCCTGCAAGAATTGGGCAAGCAGGTCACGGTGATTGTGCCCAACGACTTCCCCGAATTTTTGAAATGGATGAAGTCGGCAAACGACATTATCGTTTATGATAGGGTGCCCACATTGGCAGAAGAAACGATAGCCATCGCCGAATTGATTTTCTGCTTAGATTTTAATGCCCTCAAGCGTATAGAAAAACTAGGGCCCTTGGTAGAATCGTCGCCAGCAAAAAAAGTGATGATAGACCATCATTTATACCCCGAAAATTTTTGTAATGTAACAATGTCGTATCCGCAAATTACCTCCACCTGCGAAATGATATTTCGATTTATTTGCAGGATGGGCATGTTTGAAGATATGAACAAGCATAGTGCCGAATGTATTTATACGGGGATGATGACCGATACGGGTGGATTTTCGTATGCCTCCAACAATGCTGAGATGTATTATATTATAGGCGAACTGATAAAAAAAGGTATCAACAAAGATGAGATTTATCGTTTGGTTTATAACACCAATTCCTTGGATAGGTTGCGTCTTATGGGTTTGGTTTTGTATGAGAAGATGAAGGTTTATCCAGAGGTTAAAACCGCTCTTATAGTGCTTAGTAGCAGCGAGCAGTACAAATACAATTGTAAGAAAGGCGATACCGAAGGGTTTGTGAATCTGCCATTAAGTATGTCGGATGTTGTTTTTTCTGTATTTATTAGGGAGGACAGAGATTATTTGAAAATTTCTTTGCGCTCAAAAGGTGATTTTGCCTGCAATGAGTTTGCTGCTGCTAATTTTAATGGGGGAGGGCATAAAAATGCTTCTGGCGGAGAGTTTTATGGCACATTGGAAGAGGCAGTAGCCCACTTTGAGAAAGTTCTGCCCGCTTACGCAAGCTTGCTTTTAAAAAAATAAGTAATTTCGACAAATATCAAGTCTCAAAAAACATAAGTTTACAAAGAGTTTGCGTAACTTTGTAAACTTCAATGAAGAGCAATTTTTGCCTGTATGTTTATAATTAAAAAGTCAATTGTTTAGAATGAAAAAAATATTATTTGTTGTTTTTAGCCTTGCGGCCCTATTGTTTGTGTTCCCTTCTTGTAATAATTCCGATTCTCCTCAGCAAAAAATGAAGAAAGAGAAGAAAGCTATAGAGAAATTTATTTCACAAAAAGGGTTTGAGATTCTCAAGAATTATCCTGCCGATGGTGTTTTTAAGGAAAATCAATACACAAGAACCTCTACAGGCTTATACGTGCGCGTTATAGATAAGGGCGACAGCACAAAAATACGTATGAATCAGAAAGTAAATATTCGATTTAGAGAAGGTCTTTATTTTATGGAAGCAAATTCTGTTTCGTTTACCAATGATAGTGCTACCGACAACCCTATAGAAATCACCTACGGCATGCCCGAGAGCTATGCCTATACCTATGGAGATGCTTGGGAAATACCCCTTTCTTTCATTGGCGACAAGGCAAAAATTAGTATGATAGTACCTTCCAATTTAGGGAACTCTTCGGATAAGCAATATTATAGACCCGTTTTTTATGGCTCTGTAACTTATAGGTTCGATTAAAACGGCTCTATAACTTTTAGGTGGTAATCTAAAAGAGCAGCTTCTATTTTAAAAGCATTAAAGAAAGTGCAGGGGAAAAAGTACATGGAAAAAAGTGCAGAAGAAAAATCATCATAATTATTAGTTATGTCTTTAATTAAATCTATTTCAGGTATTCGCGGCACCATAGGCGGCAGAGCAGGTGAGGGCTTAAGTCCCTTGGACACAGTAAAATTTACTGCGGCCTATGCCAGTCTTATTCGTTCGAGAAATCTTAGTCGATCAAAAAAAATCGTTGTTGGCCGTGATGCTCGTCTTTCGGGCGAGATGGTCAAAAACTTGGTAATAGGCACACTAACAGGCATGGGTTTTGATGTCGTAGACATAGACTATGCCAGCACGCCTACCACCGAATTGGCAGTCACAATGGAGCATGCTGCGGGGGGCATTATTATTACAGCAAGTCATAATCCCAGGCAGTGGAATGCGCTAAAATTGCTCAACGAGAGAGGGGAGTTTTTGAATGCAGTAGAAGGTGAAGAGATTTTGAGGATAGCCGAGGCCGAAGACTTTGACTTTGTAGGAGTAGACGACTTGGGGAGTGTAAGGAAAGATAGCAGCTATGATCTCAAGCATATAGACCATGTTTTGGCATTGAATCTGGTAGATGTAGAAGCAATACGGAACGCTAAATTTTGGGTAGCCCTAGACTGTGTGAACTCCGTAGGCGGCATTGTTTTGCCACTTTTGCTTGAGCACTTGGGCGTAAAAAATGTGCTAAAAATCAATTGTGAGCCCACCGGTAATTTTGCCCACAATCCCGAGCCACTTCCAGAAAACTTGACAGAAATATCGGCCCTGGTAAAAGAAAAGCGAGTAGATGTTGGCTTTGTGGTAGATCCCGATGTAGATCGCTTGGCAATTATTTGTGAAGACGGCAGCATGTTTGGCGAAGAATATACGCTAGTGGCAGTGGCCGATTATGTATTGTCGCAAACGCCTGGCAATACTGTATCCAACCTCAGCTCTACGCGGGCTTTGAGGGATGTCACCCAATTGCATGGGGCTACATATAGCGCATCGGCAGTAGGCGAGGTAAATGTGGTAGAGAAAATGAAAGCAACAAATGCTATTATTGGTGGCGAAGGCAATGGAGGTATAATATATCCAGCCAGCCACTACGGGCGCGATGCCTTGGTAGGCATAGCCCTGTTTTTGACATATTTGGCAAAGAAAAAAATGAAGGTTAGCGAGCTTAAGGCTAGCTACCCAATGTACTATATGGCAAAACAAAAGGTAGAATTGAGTCCAGAAACGGATGTAGATGCTATTTTGGAAGCTGTAAAAAATAAATTTTCGCAATATCCTATAAATGATATTGACGGAATAAAAATTGATTTCCCCAACAAATGGGCGCATCTTAGAAAGTCCAATACCGAACCAATTATCAGAATTTATACAGAGGCTCCGAGCATGGAAGAGGCCGAAGCTCTTGCCGCAGAAGTGAAGCAGTCAATTTCGGCATTGATCTAAAAAATTAGCTGTGTAAATTTTTAGGGTTTTCCTATGGAACTCTTTATATGACAAGGTATTATCAAATATTTTGATACCTTTAAGACCGATTTTTACTGCTTGCAATATTTGGAAGATTACAAGTTGTCAAAGACTTATTCTTATATAAAATGTGGTCATTCTAAATGCACAATTAGGAAAAAGAATCTTGCTATTGATTGTAATCGTTGTCATCATATTGAGAGTCCTACAGCCAATGCGATGTTTGATAAGGTAAAATTTGGCATACGAAAGGCTTTTAAAATTATCCTATTGAGGGCAATAGTGCGACGTATGGCTTTAGATCTAAGGCTTTCCATACTGGGAGGAACGCTGCTGTTGTGACTGTATTTTACTGGACGCTCATAGCGCAGCAGACGCTCGCGAAGTTCCGCGTTTTCAATGTATAGAGTCTTTAGCTTTGCCTCCAAAGACGAAACTCTATCAAGCAATGCTGAATTATTCTCAATAATAACCTTTACTATCTTGTCTGTGTCGATGACTGATGCAATCG
>BHEP01000078.1 GCA_003851245.1 Bacteroidales bacterium
TCATTAGATCTTATTATTTCTCCTAGCAAAGAAAATAATTACTCGTCGGATTATTATAATACTTTTATACTTAGATCCATTCTTTATTCTAGGATTTATGGTATGGTGGCATTTTCACCAATTATTAGATCGGTTATATTTCCTGTTGAGCGTAATTCAATCTATACGTTTAATAAAGAATTGTCTTTAAGTCGAAATCTGCTGATAGATAAAATGCAAAAACTATCTAAAAATGAGAATATAGATCCATTTGTGCTGCTTGATCAAGGTTCAAAGAGGTATCCTCAAGCCATAAAGGATGGATTGAATGTTGCCAACGACCTTAATAATATAAAAAAAAACGAAGGATATTACATGCCTTTGGCACTTGAGATAGAAAATGAACTGCTGGATGGCAAATTGGATGTATCTGCTGATGGCGATGTTATTTTTTATCCTAATAAAGCAAGTTCAAAGAAAGCAGGCAAATTGCCCATTCATATGACAGCCTCTATTGTCAAAACCTTGTCCAGTTTGATATTTCATTTAAAATATCTTTCAGTGCAAGAGGAGTTGATTATCCTAGATGAGCCAGAGATGAATTTACATCCAGATAGTCAAGTGCTCCTTGCGAGGTTGTTAGGAAAGCTTCTAAATAGTGGCTTAAGATTACTTATAAGTACTCATAGTGACTATATTGTTAGGGAGCTTAACAATATGGTGATGGCAGATTCTATTGTTAATGAAGGGAAGAAAATTCCCGAAGCTTGCGATTATGACGAAGAAACAAGGATTTCTAAAGAAGATATTGGGGTATACTACTTCTCCTATTTAAAGAAAAAAAAGGTAGAGGTAAGAAATGTTGTTGTAGACAATAATGGCTTTGATGTGCCATCTATTGATGATACAATTGCAAAGCAAAATAAAGCAGCAGAAGATTTATATTACACCCTCAAATATGGTTCAGATGAGTAGCTTGGATGTGATAAATGAAATCTTAAACTATGAGTTTATGTATCACGAGGATATCCTTGCGGAATTTAAGAGGCCGGATAATTCAGAGAATAACGATCCTATGATGTCTCTGAAGATAGACAATAGAGGTGGAGCAGACTCATATACCATATATAGCTTTGATAAAGACGGCGTAGATACTTTCCCTTTTTTTAATAATAGAGGGGAAAGGGGTCTCAAGAAAATTTGCGATTATATTCTGTTTGCTCAAGCGGGCGATAAATTAGTGATTTTAGTTATAGAACTAAAGAGTGGTTCCGGTAGTTCAAGCAAACAATTGAAAGCCTCTCGTGTATTTGTAGAGTATCTTATAAATACGGCAAAAAGACTAAGTGATTCAATGTCTCTAGGTAGTCAAAAAAAAATCGATTACAAACTTGATAATTATGCAATACGCACCATAAGAATAACAAAAGGTCAAAAGCAGGGTACTAAAATGGGCGATTTTAAAAAAGCAGATGGGCATATCATCTATGACTGGTCTACATTTAGAATAGGAGCATTATTACATCTCCCCGAGGATTAAACATGCTAAGGCATAAATACAGGGAGCAGGAGCTTGGTAGTATTTTTAACAACTTAGCACCCCTCCTCGGGCAGTTCTGAGGCAATTATTTGCCTTACATTCTCCATAAATTCGGGCAGGTCGGCGGCACTTAAATCCTTGGTAGGTATGGCATCATGGAAAGTGAGTTTTATGGGTGATCGGTGCATCTTGTAAGAATTTATGGGTAGCACCTTGTAGGCACCATCGATAGAAATGGGCACGATGGGAAGTTTGAGGCTCATTGCGGTTTGGAAGGCTCCTCTTTTGAACTCTGCCATTTTTCCATCTCTGGTGCGGTGACCTTCAGGAAAAATTACGGTAGAGACTCCATCTCTTAGTTTTTCCTTAGCATTGCGCATAGTTTCTACAATGCCTTTGCGGGAAGACTGGTCTACAAAAACATGTTCTCCGAGGGTGGCAGCGGTGCCAACAAAAGGCATTTTCTCTAGGTCTTTCTTCATAAGCCATCTAAAATTGTGTCCTAAGTAGCCAGAAATCAAAAATATGTCGAGCGAACTCTGGTGATTGGCAACAAAAACATAGGACTGCTTTGTATCTAATTTTGCCTTGCGCACAATTTTGATGTTTAGCAAGGCTGTGCGGCAAATAAAACGCCCCCAAATTATACCTGGATAATAGCCCCAAAACCTACTGCTGGCAACGAAGCATCCTATAATAATGCTCGATGTGCACAAAACAGTTGATAGCAATGCCAAGGGAAATAGGATCAGCCATTGGTATAGGTAATATAGATATTTGCAAGCCTTGCTTTGTATGCTTTGGATAGACATATTACTTATAATTTAGGTTTGTGTAGTTAATAAATAGGAGATATTACTTACAAAAAGTTTTACTGATATTGCTAGTAGGATGATACCAAAAAATTTGCGCAAAATAAATAATCCGCTAGGGCCAAATATCTTTTCTACCAGGGGTATATTTCTTAATACAATATATACTATGAGCATATTTATAACAAGGGCAACGATAATATTTATGGAGCTATATTCTGCTTTTAGGGATAGCAGGGCAGTGAATACTCCTGGGCCGGCTATCATAGGAAAGATAACGGGGATTAGGGTGGCACTTCCTCCGGGAGCATCTAGCTTGAATACTTCAATGCCGAAAGTCATTTCTATGGCAACAACAAATATGACAAGAGAGCCAGCTACGGCAAAAGAATTTACATCCAATTTAAACAGGCTAAGTATGCCATCACCCACAAAGAAGAAAATTAGCATGATAAATAGGGAGAAGAAAGCCGCTTTTTCGGCATTGAAAGATTTCTTTTTTTCGCTAAGGCCCGCAAAGATAGGCGTACATCCAAGTATGTCGATGATAGCAAATAGTACTACAAAGGCGCTAAACATTTCGGTAAGGTTGAATCCTAGGTCCATATCGTTTTCATTAAATTTTCATTGACAACAGAGGGCATCATTGAGTGCTATTACAGCCTTGGCATAATTTTCTCTGATAATTACAAATTGCATATTTACTTGACGCATGGATTGACCGAAGCACTCTATGTTTATATTGTTGTCGCTAAGTGCTTTGGCGGCTGTGTACAAGAATCCTGGATGTGCGATATTTGTACCCATGGCACAGACTATAGCTACAGGCTGCACCTTTAATTCATAAACTATTTCGGATAATTCTTTTAGCATCTCATGTACCTGTGGTTTGTCCCAAGCAATCATGGTAATGCTATTGGCATTTGTGGACTTTAGGATGTAGCTTACATTTCTTTTCTTGAGGACTTCCATAATTTTCAGGTCGTATCCCACTTCTCCAACCATCATGGGGTCGTGCACTTCAAAGGCAATGACTTTGTCTGTTCCCGACACAATTTCCACACGTGGTTTTGGCGATACATATTCGTTTGAAATGAGGGTGCCAGGATGCTCTGGTTCAAAGGTATTTTTGATGCGTATTTTTATTCCCGCCAGTTCCAGAGGTTTGGCAGCTTTGGGGTGAATGGCCTCCATACCAATATCTGCCAACTGGTCGGCAATGACAAAGCTAGTTTGACCTACGGGAATAGATTTGTCTATTCCTACAAGTTTTGGGTCGGCACTAGAGAGGTGAAATTCTTTGTGAATAATAGCCTCGTCGGCTTTTACGTCTACCGCTATTTTACAGAAAGTAACTTCGGAGTATCCGCGGTCAAACGCCCTCATAATACCCTCCGTGCCCTTGGTGTAGCCAGTAGCTATGCAAAGCGTTTTTCCAAAATCTATATCTTGGAATGCCTTGTGTATGCGCTGGTCTATTGTTAGGGGTTCGTTGTCGTCAAAGCCACAGAGATCAATAAAGCATGCGCTAATTCCATTGTTGTTGAGTATGTTTGTAGAGTTCCAAGCAGAATGCGCTTCACCCAAGGATGCTAGAATCTCTCTTGCCGCCAAATATATATGGCTTTTTTCTACATATCCAGAGGCAATAACCTTGTACATAGAGTATAGGTAAGTTTTGGCCTGTTCGATTCTATGTTTTATAAAAGATTCGGCCTCTTGGAGGTTTAGACCTATGGGCTCTAGCTCTTTGTTGATTGAGAGTAGTTTTTCTTGAAGTTCGTCGAGTGCTATATTGTAGTCTTCGTTGTTTAGAAATCTTGCATACACCCCAGGTTCTCCAGTTTTTTTGTGCTCTAGTAACCAGTTGGTTACATTGTTGTAGGCAGATACAACGAATATTCTGTTGTACATTTGCTGCGCACTACGTTTTCCCTTGATGATATTGTTAAGGCAGTCGGCAAATTGCGACATGGAGGTTCCTCCTATTTTTTCTACTGTAAGCATTTATAGTAAGTAAAGTATTGTTAATAATATTTTCTCACAAAAGTAGGCAAAATAAAATGAAAAAAGAAAAACACTTATGATTTGCTTGAAAGTTGCGTGAAATAAGATACGCTCAGTATTAAGATTTAAGTTTAGTTAACAAGATTTAACTATTTCAGCTATTTTAACTATTTCAACATTGGCAATGTTTACGTATTTTTGTTGAGCTTAGATCGAATATTATTAAAACATGAAAAAATGACACACACAAAATCCAGTAATTTAAGGATCGGCATGACTTTATATGGCGATAATCTATCCTGCGGTAGATGGGGTCAAGGCATCTTATGCACCACTATGGCTCCCTTCGTTGCAGATTGTGGGAGGGGCTGTTGTGCCTCTATTGATTGGATATTTGACAGACCTTACGGTAAGTATTTATGTAGCACTGTGTGTTCCCATTTTTGCTATTTATACATAGCCCTATTTGCCGGCAAATTTAAGTAAGACAAGATGAACTCGCATTAGTATTTTTCAAATATCCTACACCAATATAAAAGCCTACAAATTATTTGCAGGCTTTTATATTGGTGTAGATGTAGCTGTAGGATATTAAAGTGTGAGTTTTTTAGAATCCAGGGTTTTGGATTAATTTGCCATCATGTCTGTTTATCTCATCTCTGTTGATGGGAGCGAAATACATTTTATCGTTCCACACCATTTTGGCTGCTAGATTGGGGTCTCTTTCTCCCCCCGCGGCAATCACTTTGTAGCTGTAATTGTAAAGATTTTCATTGTAGCTGTAGGGTCTACTTCCCTTGCCTGTTTTTATTGTGCCCAGCACGCTAATACCCAGATATGGGCCATCAAAGACTATGGGAGCAATCATCCATCGGCGGGCATCGAAGTAGCGACTTTCTTCAAAAGCTAGTTCTACACGTCTTTCGTGGCGTAAAAAATTCCTTAAAGAAGCTTGATTCATTGCTAGTCCTCTTTTATTTAAAGTGTTTTCGGTAGAAGGCATACCCACTCGGCCTCTAATGTTGTCTAATTCGAGTATAGCCTTATCTAATTCGCCTAGCTCTATGGATGCTTCGGCATACATCAATAATATTTCGGCATATCGTATGTATATCCATGGGGTTCCCTGTCCAAAATTTTGAGCATCAATAGTTTCGTCAATAAATTTACGAAATATATAGCCCGTATACACGCCATTCCAATTTTCTATGGCGCTACCTCTGGTATCTACCCCATTGTAGAAGTCGGAGGGTTCGTTTTTGTCGTTGAGGCTGGGGTCAATAATGTAGTTTCCCATTTGCAGTTCCCCTAGAGGTTCTATTCCGCGTACATCTGCAGGG
Organism: Bacteroidales bacterium; assembly: GCA_003851245.1. Lineage (GTDB taxonomy): Bacteria > Bacteroidota > Bacteroidia > Bacteroidales > Azobacteroidaceae > BHEP01. The sequence goes on from BHEP01000078.1 coordinate 5,679, forward strand.
CGCAATCTGCCCCATCTGGTACCATCATGTCCTATTGTTGCAACAAATCGCGGGTCTCTAGCCTTGTACGGATTTGCCGCTACGGAGTTTCCTACCTTGTCTAATCCTGAGGGTAGGGATCCATCGAGGTATTCAAAATCATTGACAAGGTTCTGTGTTGGCGCATTTCCTCCCCAGGTATGGTATCCATTGGGTCCATTTTCTCTAGGCATGTCGTTGTCGTTGCCGCGTTTGGTTTGGGTAAAATAGGTACAGAATATATGTTCTTTGCTTTCATTTTGGATAAAAATTTTCTTAAATTCGTGGGCAATCGAGTCTTTATTGCAATCTGTGAGTTCGTATTCGCCCATTTGCATAAGTTCTAATGCTGCTGCCTGTGCCTTTCTCCACATCTCCTGCTGTGGAGTTTTCATCGTTATTAGGGGCTTTAATTTGGGCTGGTCTATTCCCAATCCAGAAGTCCTATAATATAGATCGCTGGCAAAATGCGTTAATACTCTTGCTTTGATAGCCAATGCAGCTCCCTGTGTGGCACGTCCAAGATTGGCGCCAGTTTGTTGTTTGGGCAGCAGTTTTACGGCCTCGTTTAAGTCGTCGACAATGGCATCTACACAGTCTTCTAGAGGATCTCTGGCGAGAGTCATATCGGGATCATTTAGGTTAAAAGTCTTGTTGCCAACAAGTGGAACTCCGCCAAAGCCTCTTATTAGTTGGTGGTATAAATACGCTCTGAGAAAATATACTTCCCCTTTCATTATATTCTTTAAATTAGGCTCCCCAATTTTTTCGGGTACTTGGTCTATGTTTTGAAAAAACAAATTGCAATATCGTATTGCCTTGTATACCTCGGCCCATCGAAAGGGGCAGTCGCCTTTGCCATCATTGTTATGCCTATTATACCATTGGAGGTTGCTAGGCGAAACATTTGATTCCATGACATCAATTTCGTCACTTCGTCGGTGATTAAAATGCGCCTCGTCGGATACCGATGCCATCATTTTTTCCTTGGCCCCATGATTGAGATTTTTGTATATGCCATTTACAAATGCTTGTACAGCATCTGGATCAGACCAAACAGTGGATGCCGTATACTTGTCTAGGGGATTGGTGTCCATAAAGTCGGCACAAGAAAAGAAGCCCATGCCCATGCCCATGCTTAGGAGCAGGTGTGTTATATTAAATTTTATTTTTCTCATAAGATTAATAATTTTCCTTAGTAAATATTGAGTGTTGCGGTGCAATTAAAAAGCTATAGATACACCAAAGTTAAATATTCTCGATTGTGGGTAGTATTCGGCACTTCCGTTATTCATTTCGGGATCAGCAACCTTTAGTTTGTCTATTGTAAACAGATTATTTACATTGCTATATAAGCGAATAGATTGCATTTTCCATTTTTCCATCAATTTAAATGGTAGGTTGTATCCAATTTCAATATTTTTGAAGCGTATATAGTCTGTAGAGTGTAGGAAGTAGTCGTTGCGCTTGCTTATCCAGTATTCCTGGTCTCTGTTGTATGCCCTTGGATGTTTGTTGTTTGGATTTTCTTCAGTCCATCTTTTGTCATAAAAATCTTCTAAGAAGTTGCCAACATCTCCCGACCAGGTTTGTACATATACTTCTCCGCCCATAGCCCCTTGAAAGAGCATTGATACGTCCCAGTCCTTGTATGAAAGGTTGACGGTGAAGCCGCCGACAAATTTGGGTTCCGGATTTTTGCTGCGACGTTCGCGGTCGTCGGCATTGATTTTGCCATCGCCGTTGAGGTCTTTGAAGCGTATATCTCCAGGTCGGGGAGTGCCCAGTTCGAATCCATTGGGCAAGGATGCCATATAGGCATCGACCTCAGCTTGGTCGCGAAATACGCCATCGGCGACATAGTAGAGTCCGTCCCAGATATTATCATTTTTAAATATGGGCTTTCCTGTAGCCCTCTGGTAGGAAGGAATGTTGGGCACCTCATCCCAAAACAGTACCTTGTTGGCAGCCAGTCCGCCATTGAGCCCAATGCTATATTGCCAGTCGCCCATGCCGTCTTGAAAATTAAGCAGCATATCAATGCCCTTATTTTCCATTTCTCCAATATTCTCCTTTGGGAGGGTCAGCCCGGAGGTTTCGGGGATAGAAAAATTTCGAGAAATGAGCATGTGTGTTCTTTTGTGGTAAAACAAATCTGTTTCCCACGACAATCTGTTTCCCAAGAATTTGAAATCAAAACCAGCGTTGTAGGTAGTACCTTTTTCCCAGGTGATGTTTGTGTTGGGCGTCACGGAGGGGAATAATGTTTTTACTACCTGGTCGCCAAATACATGGTCGGATATGGAGTAAATAGTTTCATATTGATAAGGATCTACCCTGTCGTTTCCCGTTTGCGAGTACGAGGCTCTGAGCTTAAAGTAATTGATGAAGCTGATATTTTCTTTCCAAAAATCTTCTTCCGAAGCCCTCCAGGCGAGCATTGCTCCAGGGAAAAATCCGTAGCGATTTTCCCGGGGAAAGATATACGATCCATCGATGCGCCAAACAAATTCTGCCAAGTATTTTTCCTTGTAATTGTAGGCTACACGACCAAAATAGTTTAGGCGTTTTTCTTGTTGAGCCTTTCCTGAATTGTTTTTATCAAGGTCTCCACCTGCATCTATTTGATCAATTGCTGTAGAGAAGAAATATCTGCGATATAGCCATGCCAGATCGCCGTAGTTGGCGGCCATTTCTACGCCTACATTTCCCCCAATTGTGTGATCATTTATTTTCTTTTCGTATACTGCCATTCCGCTCAGCAGATAATCGTAGTGGTCTTCAAACCATAGGTCAAGCATGGGTTCGGCGGGACCTTTTTTTCCAGGCACAAGCACTGGCAGTCCATTGGTGTCTACTGTTTTTTTGTCCCAAGAGTAAAGATACCATGGCGTTTGAAATTTTTTTCTTTTTCGGATGTATTTGTCGTAAGCGCCATTCCCAATTAGTTTAAGTCCATCTATGCCAGGAATGGTGATGGCGACTTGCAGATTGTTTTGTATATAGTATTCATTGTCTTTGTCGTATCCAGTGTCGTCGGTGGCCATCACTACGGGGTTGTTTCCATATTCTATGTCAGGACCAGGCATTCCATTGGGCCAGAATCCTGGTTCTGTAGGTTTGCTTCTGCGCAAGGCGCTAAATATATCTCCTGCTCCCTTGGTAGGGTATTGTCTTTGCTCCATGCGTGTAGTCATTCCGTAGGTGACGGTAATGTGCTTGGATATTTTGGCTTCAATGTTTGCCTGTATGTCGTACTGATCATATCGTAGGGCACTGCGTTTGTAAAGTCCGTCTTGTCCGTTGGCACCGATGTTTAGATAGTAACTCACATCTTTTGTTCCTCCACTTATCGACATATCGTGTCTGTATTGTGGGGCGGAATTTTTTAAGCCTTCCTTATACCAATCAGTGTTGGGATATAGCCAGGCGTCGAGAGGGTCGGTATGATTGCCTGCAAATTTCCCTAATTCGCTGGGGCTGTATTGTGGGTCACTACCACCGTATTCTTTTATTTCATTGAGCATTGTTCCATACTGAAAAGCGTTGGCCATTTTAGGCAGGCGAATAGGTGTAGCCTGTCCGTAGTTTCCGCTATATTCGAGGGTAGGTTTTCCTGTTTTCCCTTTTTTTGTTACAATGAGTATAACCCCGTTGGCGGCTCTTGAGCCGTAAATGGCAGCGGCAGCATCTTTTAGCACACTCATGCTCTCTATGTTTTTGGCATTTAGGCGGTTTAGTCCACCCCTGCGGCTAGGTACTCCATCAATAACTACCAAGGGCTCACTATTGCCTAATGTATTTGTGCCCCTTATGCGTATTGTTGTATTGTCATTGCCCGGCTCTCCAGAGTTAGTAAATCCCATCACTCCCGCCATTCGTCCGAGCATGGCATTGGATAGGTTTGTTTGCGGAGAAGAAGCCAAGTCATCGCCTCTGACAGAGGATACAGCTCCAGTAACTGAGGTTTTTTTCTGGGTGCCATAGCCCACTACCACAAGCTCTTCCAGTTGTTGGGCATCCTCTTTTAAGGAAATGCTTATATTCCTTTGATTTAGCACCCTAATTTCTTGTTTTATAAAGCCAATAAAAGAAATTTGGAGGATTGCGTTTTCGTCGGGTACATTGAGGGAAAATTTGCCCTCAGCATCGCTGCTTGTGCCAGTATGTGTTCCTTTTATTAGAATGCTTACTCCTATCATGGGTTCTGAGGCATTGTCGTTGATGGTGCCCTCTATTTTTATTTGTTGAGCATTGGCAAAAGCAAAGGGGAATAGCAAAATAATAAATATTGCAGCAGTCTTGAGTGAGCTAAATAAGTTGGGGTGTGCAATTTTGAAGATAATGTGTTTTCTTAGATTAATGTGTTTCATAAAATTATTATTTTTGTGGTGATTGACTCTTGTGCTTCCTTTATTTGTATATTCATAGGCAATTTGTGTTATTAGATGTATCCATCAAAAAAGGCTTATGCTCTTTGGCAACTTACTTCTTGCTCGATCTTTCAACAGGGGCAAACGTATACTTGCTTAGCGCCTTACGAAATATGCTTGAGGGTCGTTTCATCGGCAATTTCTATGGCCACTTCTTTTTCGCCTACATTGCCAATACTTTTTAGAATGGGATACTATTTTTTGGGAGCTGTGAGATCCGAAGGATTTCCATGCTGAGTTTTGTTGTAAAATAGCATGTCTATAAAGTTTTTTTGACTATCCCCCCCCCTTATTCTAGTCTAGGTTAATTAAATTGTGATTGAAAATTATGATAAGTGCAGGGGATATATGTCACTTTTTAAATAGCATCAAAACTGTTTCGTAATATATGTTATTT
>BHEP01000079.1 GCA_003851245.1 Bacteroidales bacterium
GAAAAATACCTATCATCTTCACTTATTGGAGTTATTGAATAGGCTTTGTTTTTACCTCTTTGGATAATTAACTGCTCATCATTATCGACCAAATCAAAATACATTTTTTGATTTTCTCTAAACTCCCTGCTACTAATTACTAACATAATTTTAATTGTTAAATGTACCAATATGGGACAAAGATAACGATATTTTTGATATGCTCAACAATCTAGCTGTTTTTTTGTGCTTTTTTACGCCTAATTCATTTCTACTACTCCTAGGAGTAGTGAAATTTAAATACAGCATAAATCATATTAATCAAACCAATTAATACTGCCGCAATAAGCAAGGCAAAACTCAGATAAGAATTCGTACTGTATGTAAGTAAACCTAAGGTGGTTAGGGTACTTACAACAATAGATAATAAAATAATTTTATTCGTAATCTTATACGTAATTTTATACATAATTTTATTTTTTAATAAAAAACATAATCTTTACCAATTGCATAACATAGAGCCCAAACTCCTATACAATAACATGCAGCGCTTTAAATCACAGTACAAAGTTAGCCCGTAAGAGTGCAATAAAATTGCATTGTAAGATATTTCTTTCCTTGCTCGATTTTCAACTTATCCTGCAAAAGAAGGTGATAAAAATGAAATGAAATTGCATTGCAAACTTCCTCCCGAAGTATTCGTTTTCTCTTCTTTTGTCAACGAGCGTATGGTAAAGCTTACATCAAACTCGAAGTCTTCTTGATAATAATAGTTTTTATTTACCCTATCGTAAGCAATGGGAGCACCCATTAGCCTTAGATCTTCAATAATATTTTGAGTCTGTCGCAGGCTTAAACCGAGTATCTGAGAAAGTGCCTTGGGAGTGCCTGTTTTTTCTAACTTAATGAGCGTGTTTATCCGATTGAGTCGTTCTATTTGTTTTCCTAAATTCATATCCCTAATATTATATTGTGATATTTATTTTGCTGAAAAGTATTTCTGTCTTGAGTTCAACTTGCAAGTGCAAGTATATATTGCAAATATAGATAAAAAAAAATCAAAAAATCAAAAAAATCATTTTTTTTTTAAAATAGACCTTAGTGTGTCAAACAAACTATTACAAACCAACAAAATACACATTAAAACCTAATTTTTATATATCTACAACAAATTCTTTTAGCCCCGGATTCTGCATAGACTTAGGAACTGAAGCTTTTACTAAATCCATTACAGCTGCCAGCATTCTCTCACGTACATAGTCGCAACTAACAACCAAACTCACTTCGCGAACAGCCGTCAAGCCCTTGAAGGGTCGCAGGTTTTCTTGCCGCTCTTCCGACAAGCCCATGGTCGACATCTCCGGAATAACTGTAATACCACCATTGTAATCTACAATATTAATCAAGGTATCTATACTACCTGCCTCGTATTTGCTACCTCTGTGTGCAGCAGCATTTTTCTTCATTTTACACAAACGCTGTATCTGACCGCTAAAGCAATGTACGTTTTCCAACAACCATACAGAATTTATATCTATAAGCGACAAATCTATTTCTTTCTCTCCATAAACTGAGTCTTTGGCAGACACATAGGCATAAAATTTTTCGTAATAGAGTGGGTATTCCTTGAGCTTGGGATGATTCAAGGGCCCAGCCATAAGTCCCCCATCAATACTTCCGTTGAGTATGCTTTCCACAATCTGATCTGTTGTACTTTCTTTTATAACCAGCTCAAAACTACTGCCACTAGAATGATTGAGCATTAGCAATTCGGGCACAATGTAAGGGGCAATGGTTGGAATGATTGCCAAATTAAAAGTCCCCTCAAGGCGATCCTGTTCGCTTTCTACAATTTCTCGTACCTTATCAAACTGCTGCAAACAAATTCTAGCCTGTGCAATTATCTTTTGCCCAAGAGGGCTTGGAGCTATAGGGAAAGTTGATCTATCAAATATTTTAACATCAATCTCTTCCTCCAATTTTTGAATCATCATGCTCAGAGTAGGCTGAGTTACCCCACAAGCCTCTGCCGCCTTGGCAAAATGACGATAATTATCTAAGGCAATTACGTATTCTAGCTGTTGAATTTTCATGTACTATTGTTTTTTGCTTTTTTGTTTTTTTGTTTTTTAAAATAAAAAATCTATAAAAAAAGTAGAGAAGCACCAAAGATCTACCTGACTATCAGAATATCAAAAGCCCTCAATAGACAAAGATAATATATTTTGGTCTAAATAACCCCAATTTTATTGCACTAATACCCATCAGATATGATTTTTTATTATCTAAATATCATTCGCATCTTTGCGAACAATAAAAGAATTATGACAAACAAAAAATTGAGTGTATAGCAAGAGCAACTTGCCCGTTTTGCTAAAGCATTGGGGCATCCTGCACGTATTGCTATATTGCAAATGCTTGCAAATCATATATGTTGCTATCATGGCGATATGCCTGAACTCTTGCCAGTAGCAAAGAGCACCCTCTCTCAGCATTTATAATGAGCTGAAAGATGCAGGACTAATTCAAGGAACGATAAGCCTACCAAGGGTCAAGTATTGCATAAATAGGGAGAATTGGGAAAGAGCAAAAGCAATGTTTTCAGAATTATTTTCCAAAATTAAAAAAGATAGCATCTGTTAAAATAAAAAAAATGAGAAAAATTTTATAGAGTTATCCTTATAGATACTTACATCTATTTTACTTACCTTAGCATTCAAATATAACAACTAGATATTTATGGACTATTTATATGACAAGGGATTATCAAATATTTTGACTGCTTTAAGACCTATTTTGACTGCTTGCAATATTTGGCAGATTACAAGTGGTCAAAGACTTATTCTTGTATAAAATGTGGTCATGCTAAATGCACAATTAGGAAAAAGAATCTTGCTCGCTATTGTAATCGTTGTCATCATATTGAGAGTCCAACAGCCAATACGATGTTTCATAAGGTAAAATTTGGCATACGAAAGGCTTTTAAAATTATCCTATTGAGGGTAATATTAGATATTCACATTTCAACTTCAGCCGCTGCAACTACCGATAAATGGAATGGATACATACCTATAAAAAAAGCCACCTACAATAGTAGATGGCTTTTTTTGCTCTCCCTCTTGGACTTGAACCAAGGACCCTCTGATTAACAGTCAGATGCTCTAACCAACTGAGCTAAGGAAGAATAAATAATAAAAAAAGCTCTCCCTCTTGGACTTGAACCAAGGACCCTCTGATTAACAGTCAGATGCTCTAACCAACTGAGCTAAGGAAGAATTTTTATTTTTACAGGCACTTAACTATTATTTAAGCATCACTTAAATATTATTTAATTATTACTTAATTATCAAATGCGTTGCAAAAGTAATGGTATTTTTCCAAATAAACAATATCTTTGTGAAAAATAATTTCAATTTTATGAAAATTCTTGGAATGGGCAATGCCCTAGTAGATGTTTTGGCACGTATAAAAGACGATAGTCTCTTGAAGCAACTTCAACTGCCTAAGGGATCTATGCAGCTTATTGATGAAGAAAAGCGTGCACATATATTTAAGGAAATCGCCAACCTAGAAATAAGTATGGCAACTGGCGGATCGGTCAGTAATACCTGCCTTGCCCTAGCAAAGCTGGGTAATGAAGCTGGTTTTATTGGGAAAGTAGGTAATGATACCTATGGCAATTTTTATTTGAAGGAAATAAAAGAAGCCGGAGTCGTAGCCCATTTAAGCATCGAAGATGCGCCTTCTGGAACGGCGATGACACTTATAAGTCCCGATGGAGAAAGAACCTTTGGCACCTACCTCGGTGTTTCCGCCCAACTTAATAAAGATGATCTCGATGCTTCGATATTCAAAAATTATGACTACCTTTACTTAGAAGGCTACCTGGTTCAGAACTATGAACTTGTAGAAGAGGCTCTAAAATTGGCTAAATCACTGAAAATAAAAATAGCCACCGACCTATCAAGTTACAATGTGGTTGAGGACAATAGAGAATTTTTGCTTAAAATGATTCAGCAATATGTAGACATCGTATTTGCAAACGAGGAAGAGGCAAGAGCACTTACAGGGAAAAATTCCGAAGAAGCCATTGTTGAAATTGCCAAAATGGTAGATATTGCCATTGTTAAGATTGGCGAAAGAGGTTCACTGATAGCACAAGGAGAAAAGACAATAAAAGTCCCTGCCCTAAAAGTAAAAATGCTCGACGCTACTGCTGCTGGCGATTTTTTTACTGCTGGATTTTTCTATGGCCTATCACAGAAAGTAAGCTTAGAAAAATGCGCCCAAATTGGAACATTACTCGCCGCAAATGTAATACAAACGGTGGGAACCAAACTTCCCGACAACAATTGGATACAGATAAAATCGGATATTAAGGCAATTATTTTATGATGAAAAAAAAAACTGTTCTTAGTTGTGTGGTACTGCTATTATTGACCACAAACACAGATAGGATAAAAGCTCAAAACACTGACAAACAAAATTTTGAGATCAGCAAAAACCTAGAAATATTCAACGCCCTATTTAAAGAACTCAATAGCTTGTATGTAGATTCCATTAAGGTAGAATCTATCATACAAACAGGAATTGACGCAATGCTGGCTTCACTCGATCCTTATACCGAATATTACCCCGAAAATAAAGTTAGTGATCTAAATTTTATTGCCACCGGGGAATATGCTGGCATTGGTGCGATTATTACACAAAGAGAGGGGAAAATATATATCGCTGAGCCTTATGAGGGAATGCCCGCAGCAAAGCATGGTCTCGAAGCTGGCGATGAACTCCTAGAAATTGATGGGCTTACGCTTAAAGGCATGAACACCACAGAAGTAAGCAACAAACTGAAGGGGCAAGCCAACACAATACTTAAAATAAAATACCTCCGCCAAGGTGTCAAAAAACCTACGAGCATAAATGTCAAAAGGGCAATTGTGCATATCAATCCCGTAACCTACTATGGAGTAATAGAGGGAAGTAAGGTGGGATACATATACCTATCCATGTTTACAAACGAGGCGGCAGCACAGGTGAAAAGTGCTTTTGAAGAAATGAAAAAAGAACAGCATATAGAATCCCTAATCATAGACTTACGAAACAATGGCGGTGGTGTAATGGAAGATGCCGTGCAACTAGTAAATATTTTCGTCCCCAAAGGCGAGCTCATTGTATCCACAAAAGGAAGGATAAAACAGAGAGATAGAATGTATCGCACTTCCCAAAAATCCATCGACGAAAACGTGCCGCTTGTGGTAATTACCAACCGTGGGTCTGCCTCGTCGTCCGAAATTGTGGCGGGTGCCTTACAGGATTTAGATAGAGCTGTAATCATTGGTCAACGCACGTTTGGAAAAGGATTGGTACAATCAGCTAGCGAACTTCCATACAATGGCAGCCTAAAAGTAACTACCAACAAATATTATATTCCTAGTGGTAGATGTATACAGGCCATAGACTACAAGAATAGAAACTCTGATGGTAGTGTAGGCATAATTCCTGATAGCCTCACAAATGTTTTTTATACCTCAAAAGGGAGACCTGTAAAAGATGGGGGGGGCATAAAGCCCGACATAAACATTGATGAGGGGAAAATGTCAAATATCGTTTACTACCTACTCACAGAATATACCATCTCCGATTTTGCTACTCAGTGGAAACAAAAAAACAAGGAAATAGCCCCCATTCAAAAATTTGCCCTCAGCGAGCAGGATTATCAAGACTTCAAAGACTTTGTGAAAAGCAAGGAATTTACCTACGACAGGCAGAGCGAGAAAGGATTAAAAAATCTTAAAGAAATGATGGAGTTTGAAGACTATCTAAGCACCTCTACGGAAGAAATTGCTGCCTTGGAAGAGAAACTAAAACCCAATCTCGACAGAGATCTCGATAAATATAAGGAGGAAATTATAAAACAAATTTCTTTGGAAATTGCCAAACGCTACTATTTCCAAAAAGGCGAAATTATTCAATCGCTAAAAAATGACAAAGTTTTAGATAAGGCTATACAAATCCTAGATGATAAAGAGCAATACAAGTCTATTTTAAGCAAACAAGAAGAAATAAAAACTGAGGAATAAGAATATGATGAGACATAAGATAAACCTCAAGTTCAATATATATTTCAACAGCTCCTGGGGACAAAAACTCTACATCGTGGGCTCTATTGCCGAATTGGGAAAATGGAATCCCGATTTGGCATGCCCCATGAATTGTCAGTCAAATGGCTTATGGACTCTCGAAATTGAAATTGCAAAAGAGGGAATTGAATGTTTTGAATACAAATATTTGGTGAAAACTGAAAATAAAACTCTAAACGAAGAATGGCATAAAAACCATTTTTATGAAATAGAAAATGGATATTCTCAAATAGAACTCATAGATAGATGGTATAACAGACCTCCAAACCTTCCTTTTTATAGCACAGCTTTCTCTAAAAGTCTATTTGTGAATCCGCAAGAAGATAAATACAAGAAATTGGCCTGTAAAAACAAAATCATTTTTCAGGTATATGCGCCTCTTATACAAGGCGATCAGACACTAGCCCTGCTGGGCAATAATGAATACCTAGGACAGTGGAATATCGACAAAGCCTTGACTTTCTATAAGCACAAATCTTCTTGTTGGTGCATTGAATTGGATGCACATAAAATGAATGCCGCAAATGAATATAAACTCCTCATTGTAAACAAAAAAGATAAAAGCCTTGTAAGATGGGAGACTTACGACAATAGAACAATATATATCAACATAGGAAATACAGAAAAAAATGTCGCCGTTTATGAATTACAATTCAATCAAGACAATACAAACTGGAAATGTGCGGGACTTGCTATTCCTGTATTTTCGCTTCGCTCAAAAAATAGCTTTGGCATAGGCGATTTTGCAGATCTAAAATTAATGGTCGATTGGGCTGCCAAAACGAATCAAAAAGTGCTGCAAATACTGCCTATCAACGACACCACAATGACACATACCTGGGGCGACTCCTATCCCTACAATGCCATTTCTATATATGCCCTGCACCCGCTCTATCTTTCCCTACAAAAAATGGGAAGCCTCCATAAGCAACAAAGAAAAGATTTTTATCTGCAAGCACAAAAAGATCTAAACCAGCTAAAAATAGCAGATTATGAAAAAGTAGACCATATAAAATGGATGTTTTTCAAAGAAATATTCGAGCAAAATGGAAGTTCTGACTGCGCCACAAAAGAGTATAAAGCTTTTTTTGAACACAACAAAGAATGGCTTCTGCCTTATGCTGCTTATTCATTCCTTCGCGAGCACTTCCAAACCTGCGACTACAAACAATGGGGCAAATTTGCCTGCTACAACAAAGAGCTTATACAAAAAATTTGTAGCCCCAAGAGTGGCATATTCTCGCAGGAGCATTATCCGCAAATACAAATGTATTTTTACATACAATATCACCTACACAAACAATTAAGCGAAACGAGAGATCATGCCCACAAAAATAATATTGTGCTAAAGGGCGACATCCCTATTGGTGTGAGCAAAACTAGCATTGAAGCATGGACCGACCCGCGCTATTTCAATATGCAGGTATCTGTAGGAGCTCCTCCCGACGATTTTTCCGTATTCGGACAAAACTGGGGCTTTCCAAGCTACAATTGGGATGTCATGGAAAAAGATAATTACGCGTGGTGGAAAAAACGCTTTGGCAAGATGTCGGATTACTTCGATGCCTATAGAATTGATCATATATTGGGGTTTTTTCGCATATGGGAGATAGATGCAAAGTCTGTGCAAGGACTACAAGCATGGTTCAATCCCGCATTGCCACTGAGCAGAGATGAGATTGAACTCAAGGGACTGACTTTCGATAAGGATGAACTTACCCCTAAAATTAATAATTGTGCCTTATATGAACTTTTTGGAGGACAAAGAGACGAGGTAGCATTCAAATTTCTCGATGAAATAAATGTAAATACTTACATTCTAAAAGAGAAATACAACACCCAACAAAAAATAAATGCCGAAATAGACAAGGATAGCAAGGATAGTGAGGATAGTGAGGAAGCAAAAACAACAATGTAAAACAAGGCCTTTTCACAATTTCCAATGAGTGCCTATTCATAGAAGATCCTGTTCAAAGAGGAAAATATCACCCCCGTATTGCGGCTTTCCAAACCTTTATATATAGAGAACTAAGCCAAGAAGAAAAAAGTGCTTTCGACCAAATTTATAACGATTATTTTTACCAGCGACACGAACAATATTGGAAAGAAATGGGCTACAAACATCTTACTCCTCTGCTTGCATCCAACGATATGCTTGCCTGCGGTGAAGATTTAGGTATGATACCCGATTCTGTTCCTGAAGTCATGCAAGAGCTTCAAGTGCTTAGCCTAGAAATAGAAAGAATGCCCAAACAAGCCAATGTAGAATTTGCCGATCTTACACAAATACCCTATCTAAGCGTCTGTACAACCTCCACTCACGACATGGCAACTATTAGAATATGGTGGGAAGAGGATAAAGAAAAAACGCAAAGATATTTCAACAAGGTGCTAGGCATGCAAGGAGAAGCTCCCCAAACCTGTACTGAAGACTTATGCGAAAAAATTATACTTAGACATCTTTCCTCGCCAGCTATGCTCACCATCCTTCCCCTGCAAGATTGGCTCTCTATTGATGAACATATCAGGCGAGAAAACGCTGAAATGGAACGAATCAATATCCCTGCCAATCCTCACCATTATTGGTCGTACAGAATGCACATAAATATTGAAGATTTAATTGAAAATGAAAAATTAAATCGAAAAATTAAAAATCTAATAATAGAGTCAAAAAGGATCTGAATGATATTGTAAAGTACAAACTACCTAGCCTAATTAGTGATGCCTACATTAGCATCTTTTTTGTTGTTTGAATGAGACTCCTTAGCCCTATTGCCAGAATGGCTATCCTTAATCATGGTGCAAGTACCATTAAAGCCTGCTCCTGCCTCAATTTCAAGGATTCTCGTTGTCGCCTCTCCTGAATATTCTGCTGTAGATTTAAGAACCAAGCTGCCTTGAGTTAATATGTTCCCTTTTACGGTGCCCATTATCTCAGCATTCTGACAAGTAATAAACCCAATCACAATGCCTTCTGGGCCCACCACAACCTTTCCCTTACATTCAATATCTCCTTCTACAGACCCATCAATTCTAAAATCTTCCTCTGCCGCTACGCTTCCCTTAATCTTTGTGCCTGCTGCCAAACTATTATGAGAGCTCCCATTTGTTACCACTTGCTTACTTTTGAACATGATCTTATCAGCTTTATATTTATTAGTTTAGAACCTACTATATTGTACCGTATGCAAAATTAATATAAGTTTGATAGCATACAAGTATTTATGACAAAAAATATTATAAAATTGATAAAATATTTGCTATTTCAATGCCGCATCTATCATAGTAAAAATTTCTTCTGAGGATGGACGTGGGGCATTATTCATAATGAGGTTTCCATCCTTACCTACAAGCACAAAGTGGGGTATACCATACTCTATCATAAATTTGCGTTCGACTAACGAGACTTGGGTAGGCTATATTTTTCTTAGAAACTCATTCGCAATCTTCAACTGAACCGGCCCTTACAATACACATTATAAGCTCACCAGGGGTAGACTTGTTCGCGCGCTCTTTGGCTTTTTAGAAAATCGTATCCCAACAATTTTCAAACTGCTTTTTTAAACAGATTATAGAGATAAGTTGCAAAAAAGGATCTGAGTACAATTCTTCATAAAATATTTTTTCGAAGAATTATAATTGGATAATGTATTTCTGTGTTTTTTTCATCTCAACATAATGAAAAAACATTGTTAGAAATAGTCCACAAAATAATATAATAACAACAAACGCATTTAAATAGGACTCTTTTCCCATTGCAATCGCAAAAAATGTGTTATTAATGTATCCAAAAATTAAAATTACAAAAAGCTTCAAGTACCGTAGCATACGTACTCCAATCGTATATACAGAATTTGCATTTAGATCGGTTATTTTGACATGGTAATTAAAGCTTTTATAATAATATTTACACAAAAGGCTTACAGTAATGTAAAATATTAGAGCAAGTAAAGGTAGAAGCCACAAAAAGCCTCTTTCACCCCATCCGTCTACCTGCCCAAATATATTATAATGATTGGGAACCATCATGTTGTCCAAGTTATTTAAAAAAAACAAAGGTCGAAATGTATATAACAAAGCTGTGATGGAACAAATTTCAATAATCCAGTCGTTGATAGTCATTTTAATATTCATACTCATAC
>BHEP01000080.1 GCA_003851245.1 Bacteroidales bacterium
AATAAAAATAATTTGCAATCTAAGGACCTATTTTTACATAGGAATTTAAAATAATAAAAGCAGGTATGAAATTAGTTTCATACCTGCTTTTTTATTTATAATATTTATTTTGCTTTAGGCTCAATTAATCGTTTTGATCAATTTATTTTAAGACGTTTTAGAGCTTCTACATAGTAATAATCTGCATAAGAAAGAGGGATATCAACCTCACTGCCACCGGGAATACTACCCACAGAGTGCTGAAGGATGAAACCACCATTACTACCAATTTAGGCCTTGTAATCGGCAGATGATAAAACCCACTACACCACCAGCTAGAGCCACTGGTTTTTAGTTTTTGCATGTGTTTGTCGAAGCTCTTGGGAAAGCGCTCTTCTCCGTTCAATTCTTTCTTGAGCACATGATATTGTGCTTGTCCATAGGCAAGTTCTTTGACAGAATCTATTTTTGCGCCAACCTCCATGCCCTGCATTTCTTTTTTTGTCAGAAGAAGATTTTTAATTGCAAGACAAAAGAGACATACTTATCATTGATAGTCCAACAAGGGCTAATTTTGTTGTTTTATTGCCATTTTCATTCTTGTAAATTTATTCTTTAATTTATTCTTGACAATTATTTGAGTATGGATATGGTGTATCCATATTTATAATTTTTATCATTGAATCGATAATCATCCAAGGGAGTTGCGCCCCATGAATTGAGACCGGCAAGTCCTCTTTGAAATAGATCTACACAGAGCACCACTTCCTTGCGTGCTATGATGTCGGAGCTGTGTTGTTGTTTCTTGGTCATTCCGGGGTCAAAGTCTTCGGGCATGTTGTTGAGAGCGCTAACAGAAAGTGCTTGGAGACCTTCAATTTTTATTCCTTCGCCCTTGTCATTAGAGAGCGTAAGCCATCGGACATCGGTTTTATTCCCATTTTCTTGAGGTCTGATGTAGTGAAAATGCTGCTCAGCCACCGTACTTTTGTATATACCCATCATTGACGATGTTTTTCTGTCTATATAATTTTCCCAAGGCCCACGTCCATACCATTCAAAGTGCTCGTAAGCCTCAGGCATTGTCATGATCATGCCAAATCTAGGTATTTCGGGGAGTTCAGCCTCGGTTTTGTATTCGCAAGCTACAGTGAGGCTGGCATCCGAATTAACGGTGTAGCTAATAATTATTTTTGCATTTATGCCTAGGATTTCTTCTTGGAAAAGCATGGAAATGCTACCCTCTTTCTTCTCGATACTGAGGAATGTTGTCTTGGTATTTTCTCCTGCAGCCCTCCATATATTGAGTGTTTTTTGTGCTTCTTCTCCAAAATCATTGTCTGTTGGAGCCCTCCAGAAGTTTGGGGTAGGAAGTTGCCCAAACACCTCTTTTTTATTGTTTTTAAAACTAGTAAGACCTATATTTTCACCAGACAATGTAAATTCGTAGGCAATATCTCCACTAGAAATTTTCATTTTTTTATCGCTTTTGTCGCTTGTCAAGATCAAATTTCCTTGTTTAGAAGTTTCGACGAAGTAATCATTAGTGGGGAAGGCAAATTCTTCCCTTGCGAGCTCGGTGCCCGCAGGAATTAGGGGACTAGCTTTTTGGGTAAAAACTTCTATTTGCAGGAAGTATTCATATCCTTTTGCGGCATTTCTTTTTGGCAGGTTTAGTTTTACATCTTTGTGAGAATTTGGAGCAAGCACTATATCGAAATATCCAGAGCCAATAGATTTGCCATTCTCAAGGAGAGACCATTTATACTTGAAATTATTGCCTAGACTGGTAAATCGGTAGTCGTTTATCACCCTTATTATTCCTTTGTTGAGATCTTTTGCTTCAAATAGTATGTCTTGGTATACCTTTTTTACCTCGTGGGCATGCGGGTTGGGAGTTCTGTCGGGAGCCATTACTCCGTTTATGCAGAAGTTGGCATCGTTGTATCTGTCATATCCGCCTAGGTCGCCACCATAGGCCCAATATCTGCGCCCTTGTTCGTCCTTTGTTTGAAAAGACTGATCGACCCAATCCCAAATAAAACCCCCTTGCATATTTTTGCTGCTGCGCATAATATCCCAATACTCCTGTAAATTGCCCATACTATTGCCCATGGCATGTGCATATTCGCACATTATATATGGCCTTCCCAAATCAATTTTAGCATCCTCTATCATAGATTCATAGCTGGGATACATGGGGCAAATGATATCGGTATTTCTTTCTCTATGTGCTTGTTCGTATTGTACGGGGCGTGTATTATCTCTTTTCTTAGCCCAATCATACATGGCGGTAAAAGCCTTGCCGTTGCTTGCCTCATTTCCCAAAGACCAAAAAATAACAGACGCATGATTTTTATCTCTTTCTAGCATGCGGTACATCCTATCTAGGTGCGCTTCTTGCCATTGTGGGAAATTAGACACATTGTCAGATCCATATCCTAGTCCATGCGATTCGACATTTGCCTCATCTACCAGATACATGCCATATTGATCGCATAGCTTGTACCATAGGGGAGACTGTGGATAATGACTTGTGCGCACAGCATTTATGTTCAGTTGCTTCATCATCGTAAGGTCTTTGATCATCATCTCCTTGTCGGTAACATGTCCGTTTATGGGGTGGGTCTCGTGCATATTTACTCCTTTGAAAAGCACTTTTTTTCCATTAATTAACACTTGCCCGTCCTTTATTTCTATTTTTCTAAATCCTACTTTATGCGAGGTAGACTCTATAATTTGTCCTTTTTCATTTTTTAGAGATATCAATAGGGTATATAGATTAGGAGTTTCGGCAGTCCATTTTTTGGGAGCAGCTATTTTCTTTGAGAATGCTATTTCACTAATACCATTTGCAGGTATCTCTACTTTTTGGGATTCGGTATATATTTTCTTTCCATCCTCCCTGAGTAGCGAGACCTCGAGCCTCTGGTTTTGCTTGTCGGTAAGATAGTTTTTAAGCACAACATCCAGGTTCATGGAGGCATTTACAAGGCCCATATCGAAGTCTGTTTTGACAAAAAAATCTTGTATACGGGTTTGTGCTGTGCTATATAGATAAATATCTCTGTCGAAGCCCGACAAGCGCCACATGTCTTGGTCTTCCAAATAGGAGCCATCACTCCATCGGTACACCTCGCAGGCTATCATGTTTTTGCCCTTCTTGAGGTAGGGGCTGATGTCAAATTCGGCGGGGCTTTTTGTTACTTGGCTATATCCTACTTTTTGACCATTTACCCACACATACATGGCCGAGGTTCCAGCCTCGAAGTGTAAGAAAACTTTTCGTCCATCCCAGTCGGCAGGGAGCTCAAAGTCGCGCCTGTAAGACCCCACGGGATTGTCGCTATTGTCTATAAAGGGCGGATTTTTAGGAAATCCGTAGCCAATATTTACATAAATGGGAGTACCATAGCCATTGAGTTCCCAATTGCCAGGGACGTTTATTTCTTTCCACGCACTGGCGTCGTACGATTCCTTATAAAACTCCGAGGGTTTGTGTTCGGTCTTTGCTACCCAATTAAATTTCCACTTCCCACTGAGCAGCATGTAGTGGGGCGATTTGTTGCAGTCGTCGGCTATTGCCAGCGATTCGCTAGGATAGGGCATTGCTGTAGTTCGAGGAGCTTCCTTGTTTACCGCAAAAATTTCTGGGTTTTCCCAGTCTGGTGTTTGCGATTGTATATTGCCTGCAAATATTAGTAGGCTACACAATGATATGATTGCCAATGTTTTTTTCATTTTTGAATATTTTATGTGCCGTGGTATGTTTTTCTCTTGTTTTTCTTACTTAAGACATTCAAGCCAGGCTTCTGACATTAGTTGAGCACCAGCAATAGTCGTATGCACGCCGTCGGAAGTCCAATAGCTTCCTGGAGCATGTTTTTGGGCTTCCTCAAATACCGATTGGTAGGGAAGGAATGTGGCATCGAATTTTTCTGCAATTGCTTTTACTGCCTTTCGATAATCACTGAATGCAGGAAACCAACTGGCATCTACGGCTTTTACTCCTGGCACTGCAAAAGGCTCTGCAATAATTAGTTTGATATTGGGAAGAGCTTTTTTCGTTCTTTCCAGCAAATTTGTATAGTCCTTGATATAGGTGTCGATTGTGCCCTCATAGTTTCCATTTTTTTTGTGCCAGAAATCATTTACGCCTATCATGATGCTTAATATATCGGGCTTTAGGGCTATGCAATCCTCATCCCATCTATCTGCCAATTCAAACACCTTATCGCCACTGATACCCTTATTGAATATGTTAATATTTTTGCTAGCATATTTGTTGAGCATGGCAGCTGAGGCTAGAAAGGCATAACCTGTGCCCAGTGCTGATTGATCGTTAGGGCCAAGGGCATCTCTTTTGCGACCAGCATCGGTTATAGAGTCTCCTTGAAAGAGAATGCGGTCGCCCACATTGATACTTAGCTTCTTATTATGATGTTGGGGCATGGCAGCGGATATAATTTGGGGGATGCTGACAGCGGTAATGCCTGCTATGGCTGCTTTCTTAAAAAAACTGCGGCGTGTTGATAGGTTCATAAGATGTGAATTTAATAAGTTAATAGTAATTAAAGGTCGAAGATATAACAAAAAAAGATATTATCAATGATTTTATTAAAAAACTTACAGCTCTGTTGTAGCCCCTTAAAACAACAAAAAAAATGTTTTGTGTATTTGTATCCAAGTTTGTGCGTATCTTTGCTCTATCATTATAAAAATAAGAGAAAAACAAGATAAAAAATGGCTAAAAATAAGTTGCAGAAATTTGCAGAAATGAGTTCCCTACCCCATGTATTTCAATATCCCTTTGCTGTCTTGCAAGAAAAGGGCTTTGATATGAAAGGACGGTGGAATGAAATGTTTTTCAAGAACGATAATCCCATTGTTCTTGAGTTGGGCTGCGGCAGAGGTGAGTATACTGTGGGCTTGGGTAAATTATTTCCAGAAAAAAATTTTATTGGTATCGACATAAAGGGGGCTAGAATGTGGACTGGTGCAAAAGAAGTGCTAAGAGAGGAGCTCGCTAATGTGGCATTCCTTAGGACGCACATAGAATTGATAAATCATTTTTTTGGACCAAACGAAGTGGCAGAAATATGGATCACCTTTCCCGATCCACAAATGAATAAAACCAACAAGCGCATGACATCGACCCGATTTATGCAGCTATACAGAGAAATATTATCCGAAGAGGGTATTATACACCTCAAAACGGACAGCAATTTTATGTTTACATATACCTGCCGAATGATTGAGGCAAATGCCTTCCCTATACTTGTTGAAACCAACAACTTGTATAATAGTCACTTGGCAGATGAAATACTGTCTATAAAAACATACTACGAACAGCAGTGGCTAGATAGGGGTTTGGATATTAAATATATAAAATTTTGCTGCCAACCAAGGGATAAATTTATAGAACCCCTAATAGAAGATCTAGAGCTCGATAGCTATAGGAGCTACAATAGGAGCAAAATATTATAAAAGATAGCATATAATTATTTTACAATTAGCAAACCCATGAATTATTACACCCCAAAAGAAATCGCTTCTGAATTTAGTGCTTTCGGAATCAGCAAGACAAAATTGCCTTTAGTCAACTTTTCTCTACTAGCCATTTTGGGCGGTTGCTTCATCGCTTTTGGCGGCCTATTATCTCTATATGTGGCGGGAGGCATGCCGGGAGTGTTGGCAACAAATCCAGGAATCGTAAAATTCGTTGCAGGAGCTCTTTTTCCTGTTGGATTGATAATGGTGTCGGTAGCTGGCGCAGACCTATTCACTAGTGACTGTGCAGCAATGACCATCCCTTTTATGGAGAAGAAAATAAAATTTAGGCTTGTATTAAAAATACTTATTCTATCGTATGTGTTCAATTTCATAGGAACCCAGATTGTTGCTTATTATCTGAGTGCAGAAATAGGCTTGCTAGATTCCAATCCGTGGAAAGATTATCTTCATAAAATGGCAAACAACAAGGTTAATAGTGATTTTTATACTATCTTTATAAAAGGTATAGCCGCCAATTGGCTGGTGTGCTTGGGCACATGGATGGGCTTTGCCGGAAAAGACATCGCCAGCAAGGCTATTGGAATATGGATACCTGTCATGATTTTTGTGAGCTTAGGCTATGAGCATTCTATAGCAAACATGTTTTTCGTTCCTGCAGCAATTTATTCTGGAGCAGCAATTACCTGGGGCAGCTTTATTGTAAACAACCTCATCCCAGCAACCCTAGGAAATTTTGTAGGTGGTGCCGTATTTGTGGGAATGGTATATTGGCGAATATATCTTAAAGACAAATAATTTGATGCCTCATATTATTTGAAATTGCATTTTTCGCCAACAATATATTCAGGACGTTCTTTGACTTCTTCAAAGAGAATGCCTATGTATTGTCCTAAAACTCCTATCGTCAATAACTGAACACCCCCAAAAAAGATAATAATTATTACTATCGATGTCCAACCAGTTTCCGCATTGGTATAGCCGTATATTTTTCCAAAAATAAACCATATTGCTAAAATTAATCCTAGCAACATAGCAAAAAAACCTAGACTTATAGCCAGCATGAGCGGCTTTTTTGAAAAATACAATAGTGCCGTGGAGGCAAAAGAGAACATTTTCTTCAAGGGATATTTTGTTACTCCTGCTACACGGGCATCCCGTTCATAGTAAAATGGCACTTGCTTAAAACCCAGCCACGATATAAGGCCTCGTATATACTTTCCCTTTTCTTTGAGTCCATTAAATTCACTAATGATCTTTCTGTCAATAAGTCTAAAATCGCCAGTATCTAAGGGAAACTTTACTTCGGACATATTGTTGAGAAATCTATAAAATAATTTTGCAGAAAACAGCTTAAACCAACTCTCTCCTACCCTTGCCTTGCGCACACAATAGACCGAATTGGCTTGCTCTTTCTCCAGTTTTTCAATCAATAGAGGAATCAACTCAGGGGGATCTTGAAGGTCGGCATCAATTATTATAGCCAAATCGCTAGTACACGAATTTATGCCCGCCGTAACTGCTGGTTGATGCCCAAAATTCCTAGAAAAACTAATTAATTTCACATTGCTATCTATAGCACAAATGTCTTTTAGTATTGATAGACTGCCATCTGTACTCCCATCGTTGATAAAGATAATCGTGCCACTTATTTGTGGTATCTGAATAGCATTTTTTATCCTAGAATATGTCTGTAATATAATTTCTTCTTCATTGTAGCAAGGAACAATAACACTTAGGGTCTTCATAATATATTTTGTGTTTTATGTTTTATATTTTACCTAAATGTGTAATACTTATTTAACAAAAAATTAAGAGCCGTATATACTAACATTCCAAACAACTGACAAAAATAAGAATCTACAGCCCCATTAGAGTTTAATAAAGAAACAACATAATACTGTATAGGATAACAAATTGCAAATGCCAAAAGAAACTTTGTAGCTCCAGAGCGCAAACTAACGTTACTTTTAAAAGTCCAACGCCTATTCATCAAGAAACCATTTATCAGACCTGCAAGATAACCCACAATATTTGAAATGAAAAGCTCTCTACCAGAGGCATGATCCTCCATGCTGAGACCAAATACTGCCCACATCATAAGCCCAATTACCAATGCGGTAATAGCCGTATTTAAAAGACCTACAAGCCCATACTTAAATACTTGTACAAAAAATAATCCATTCACAGAAGCTATATTTTATTCTTTTTAATTTTAAAAATTCTTATTTTTTAAGTTCTTCTCGTATTTCTTCGTCAGTATACTTCTTGATATTGGTAATTGTAAAACTATGACGAATAAAATCGCCATACTGATTACATTCAGTAAGGGCTTTGTCAAACATAGTTTTTATATCAACATCAATTTTTACAAGAAATAGTACGGTAAAATATTTATCGAAAACTTTCAACTCCTCAATAATTCCATCTTTGTCTTCTACAAAAAAAGGAAACTCTTTTTCTATCAATCCAACTTGATAATGGGAAAAAAGAATTTCTTGCTTGGATCTAAATAAAGAAAAAAAGCGCAGCATATCGCCTTTCCCTCCCAAACCTGTTGAGATAAAAACTTGTTTCTCATCAGAGAATTTTGACTCCAAGGTGATTTTTGCTTGCAATATAGAGAGCTTAAGCCAATCAAACAAATCGGGCTCACAGCTTTGCAAATAATTCTCCAACAAACGAAACGACTTAACGTCGCCCGAGATGGCAAGAAAAGACATGGAATATTTCTTATCCTCAATACTACTTGAAATATCAAGCAGCCTTTGCTTATGGAATTCTAAATCATCTTCAGCATAAATCCCTCTAAGCTCTTCTGAAAAGTGGAAAAAATCTACCTGCTTCTCAACAGGAATACTTGCTTCCAATATATAAAAGCGCCCTTGTATACCTACCAAAGACTGCTGAAATTTTTTGAATACATCATCATCTGCTTTCATGTATGTTATTTTATTTAATATGTGTATGTATGATATGTAGCCACCTCGCAAAATTATTTCCAAGTATAATCATTTTTCCCCCTATAAAACCTATAAATATAGCAATAAATATTGTAAATAAGAAGTATAAAATCGAAAATAGGAAGTGTAAAATAAAATCGTTCTACTCCCAAGCTAATGGCATTCTTGTTTATTACAATTACTTGAACCAGCAAGCGCAAAAAAAATAATAAGCCCACAGTAATAATTATTGGATAGGATGAGAAACCAATAAAAAGCAAGGCAAAAGAAAATAGGAAAAAACAAGAACTTGAAAAAGACTCTACTCTCAAAAAAAATACTGAATCTCTTTTATAATAACGCTGGGTAGTAGCTCTGGAGATTTTCATCTCTCTCCAAATACTTAGATCATTGAGGTGGTTGACGGTAATGCTTTCTTGTGAGATCTCTACGGCCGTATTTGACCTCGTGGCTACCTCATTGATAAACAAATCGTCTTCGCCTGCTTGTAAGTTTAAGTGCTTATAAAAGCCCTTGTGAGAAAAAAATAATTCTTTTTTATATGCCATATTGCCCTTTACTCCCATATAAGGTCGTCCCAAAAGAGCTAAAGAAAGATATTGCATGCCAGTAAATAGATTGTCGTAGACAGCAAATTTATTGAAGAAACCTTGACTTTTGGAAAATGCACTAAAACCCAAAACTACAGATTTTTCGGAGTCAAAGTGTCTAGCCATAAGACGTATCCAGTCTTTACTAACAGGTTCTGAGGAGGCTTCGGCAAACAATAACAAATCATATTTGGCGGCTTTTGCTCCAATGGTTACTGCCAATTTCTTGCGACTCAAGGATTTTACCTCGCTGGGAACATAAGTCCTGTACAAATTTTTATAGGTATTCTCCAATTGACCTAAAATTTCCTCACTCTCATCAGTAGAACCATCGTTAACAACAATTACCTCAAATACAGGGTAGTCCTGCGACAGAATAGAGGGCAGGTATTTGGACAAATTTTGCGACTCATTTTGTGCACAAATAATTACAGAAACGGCCTGGCTATTGGATGAAAAGACATGCTTTCCTCGACTTATTTGTGCCTTATATCGCAATATTTTAGTGAAAAAAATAGAATAATAGAGCATCTGAATAATAAAACATATGCCTAAACCCAACAATAAAAAAATCTCTATCTTTTCTAAATAGATCGTTTCTAAATAGATCATTTAATTTGTGAATTACAATTCATATTTTATAAATTTTATAAATAATTTATTACAATAAATCAGAGAAATACGATTTGGGCAATTGCCTACAATTATATTGAGATGCCATAACTTCACCGTAGGCTCCTGC
>BHEP01000081.1 GCA_003851245.1 Bacteroidales bacterium
GTGATAGCCTTCCTGCAGATACTTATGCCATTTCTGCATTTCAAGACAGCAATAATAACAATAAATTGGATACTGGATTGTTCGGAATTCCAGAAGAAAAATATGGGTTCAGTAATAATGCAAAAGGATCTAGTGGCCCTCCTAGTTTTAAATCTGCTTCATTTATTTTAAAAAAAGATGTTGAGTTGGAAATTAAACTAAGTAAATGAAATATTATTTTAAGTACTCAATTAATTACAAAAATATTATGTTATTTCTATGAAAAAGAACGCAATAAGACTAATTTGCTTGCTTATATTTGTATGTGTTCATAACGATATTTGCTCGCAAATAAAACATATTTTTGGAAAAGTACTTGATGAAAAAAATAACCCAATAGAATTTGTAAACATATATATAAAAGGAAGTATTGACGGCACAATATCCAATTTTGACGGAACTTTTGATTTAGCTACAAGTTCTACGGACACAGTTATTATAGTTGCATCCCTTAGTGGATATGAGCAATACTCAATAACAAGCGCTGTTAATAAGTTAGATAATATTACTATTATTTTAAAATATCAATTAACCTATTTAGATGAAGTTACCGTGTACGCAGGAAACTATCAATTAAAAACTGCATCTACAATGGAGCAAAAAAATGCAGTTGATTTAGTTACTACTGCAGGTAGTGAGGGAGATTTATACAAATCGATTTCATTACTTCCAGGAACTCAGGCATCAGGCACCGATGGCAGATTGCTGGTAAGAGGAGGTGCTAGTAGAGAAACTCAGACATATATTGATGGTATGCATGTGCTATCGCCATATACAGCCAGTACTAGCAACTTTAGCTCCAGAGGACGATATTCTCCATTTCTATTTGAAGGGATAAATTTCTCCATGGGAGGGTATTCATCAGAGTATTCACAAAGTTTATCGGCAATTCTTCCATTAGAGACCAAGAATGAAAGCAAAATCACTAAATTAGGACTCGATATAATGAATGTCAGCATTGGTGGAGGGGGTACAAAATCGTGGAATAAGGGCTCCAGCTCATTGAATTTAAACCTCACAGATTTGACATTGTACAACAATATATTCTCCCCAAGTATTAAAAAATATTGGAATAAACCCTATCAGCAACTGTCTGCTCAGCACCAATTTAGGTTTAATTTGGGAGAAAATACATACCTAAAAACATATTTTGCATACGACAAAACTACATTCGATATTACTGAAACAAAACCTTTCTCAAATACGCAAAGAGACCTAAATTATGATGAAGACAATTTATATATCAACACAACGTTTAGAAAGAAATATAAAAGCGGATTAAATTTTTTTTCAGGTATAGCATACTCGTCTAACAATAAGAAGATAAATAACGCACTGATACTAAATGATATTTATAGTAATAAAGAAAAAGAAACTCATATCAAATTAAAGGCAGAAAAAAGGATAAGCAACCTTTACAAATTAGAATTAGGCACCGAAACAATGATAAGAAGATTTAATCTCCACTACACAGATACTACAAATAATATTGCCCAATTTAATAATAGCATCACTGGATTCTATATGTCAAACAATTTTAACATTACACACGATCTATTTTTAAACCTATCTTCCAGACTTGAATATTCTCATTTAAACGAGTCTTATGCCATATTGCCAAGAATAGCTCTAAATTATAAATTGAATGATCTAAGTATTTCAGGAGTACTAGGAATGTATCAACAAAGTGCAGAAAACGAAAATTTAATGTATAATCAAAAGCTATCATCTGAAAGGAATACCCAATCATTGATTGGCTTTTATTATAACAAAAGTAATAAAATTTACAGGATGGAATTATACAACAAAGCATATAATGACTTAACAACAAACAATATCACATCACAAGGTAGTGGACACAGTCGCGGTATTGACTTACTATTTAGCGACACTAAATTTTTAAACAACTGGGAATATATGCTTGCCTATGCATTTAATGATACTAAAAAAATGTATCTCAACTTTGATCAAAAAGTTATTCCTCCCTATGTCACCAAACACAATGCTTCTTTTACATTAAAATACACAAACTATCGAATAAAGAGTATAATCGGAATAACAGATAGGTTTGCAAGTGGAAGATCCTACGACAACCCTAATCTACCAGGCAATATGAATGCGACAACTCCATATTATAACTCTATTGACATCAGTTATACATTTTTAGCTAACAAAAAAATTATTATATATACATCCTTTTCTAATCTACTTAATAGAGACAATATATTTGGATACAATTATAATTCTGAGATAAACCAGCAAGGAGTTTTTGAGGCTTATCCTGTCAAATTACAGCAAAATCAATCTTTTTATATAGGATTTTTTATAACCCTAGGTAAAAATGTAGCGTATGATGTTTCTAATTTCTAATTAAATATTTCAAATAAAAGTTTATGAAAACGATTAAAAAATACACAAGTATTGTCCTACTCTTTGTTCTGCTCAATTCATTAAATATAAATGCCAAAGAATTTTCAGATTCTTTGTACCAGCATTCAATGAACCAAGCACTATCAAAATTAGATACAGCTAAAACAGTAGCTGAAATCCAAGAAAGCAAAGTTTTATTTGAACGAATTAGCCATATAAAATCCTCGGAGTGGATTCCCATATACTACATTGCATATTGCAATATAAATTCTGTATATAATGACTCTAAATCAAAAAGAAACCAGGCATTTTTAGAAGAAGCAAAAAAATATATAGACAAGCTTAAGAAAAATAAAAAAGCCAATCTTTCAGAAATTTACACATTAGAGGCTTATTACTATATGGCTATAATATCAATGGATCCAGAAGCAAATGGACAGAAATATTTCAGCAATGTAGTCTCTTCGTACGAAAAAGCAATGGAACTGGATCCTAATAACCCGAGACCCATTTGTCTGTTGGCCTTTTTTGAACAACAATTACCGCCCTTTCTAAGATCTAAAAGAAATACTACAGAAGAGCTTGAAAAAGCCAGGTCTTTATTTGAACAAGAGACAAAAAATATCAGCGCTCCATACTGGGGGGAAATGTATTTAAACTATATAAAAACCGATAAGGGCGAAAAAGAGATTCAATAATCAAATAAATTTGATATAGATCAGCACTCATTATTCAGTAAAAAGCCCTACCTTTGCGCCTCAAAAGAAAAACTATAATGATTACAGTAAGCAATTTAGGTATACAATTTGGCAAGCGAGTGCTATTTCAGGATGTAAATTTGAAATTTAATCCAGGCAATTGCTATGGAATAATTGGAGCCAATGGAGCAGGCAAGTCTACCTTTTTAAGGGTCTTAAGTGGAGATCTTGAACCCAATTTCGGTTCAGTAGCTTTTGGTTCAGGCGAAAGATTGTCGGTACTTCGCCAAGATCACTTCGAGTTTGACGAATTTACAGTAATGGATACTGTAATGCGAGGACATACCGTGCTGTGGGAAATTACCAAAGAAAAAGATGCGCTCTATGCCAAGGAAGATTTTAGCGATGCCGATGGCGAAAGGGTAGGAGAGCTAGAAGAAAGATTTGCAGAACTAGAGGGATGGAATGCCGAAAGTGATGTAGCCAACCTCTTGAGTGGCTTGGGAATAAAAGAAGAATATCACCACACTTTGATGAAAGATTTGAGTGGAAAACAAAAAGTACGAGTCCTCTTGGCTCAAGCTCTTTTTGGAAAGCCCGACAATCTCTTATTGGATGAGCCTACCAACGATTTGGATATAGAAACTGTTATCTGGCTGGAAAATTATTTGGCAGAGTTTGAAAATACCGTACTGGTTGTATCGCACGACAGACACTTCCTAGATTCAGTTTGCACACACACTGTAGATATTGACTTTGCCGATGTAAAGCTATTTTCTGGAAATTATACCTTTTGGTACGAATCGAGCCAGCTGGCTTTAAGACAACAGCAACAACAAAACAAAAAAGCCGAAGAAAAGAAGAAGGAACTAGAAGAATTTATACGTCGCTTTAGTGCCAATGTTGCCAAATCAAAACAAACAACCAGCAGAAAAAAGATGATTGAAAAATTGAATATCGAAGATATTCAAGCATCATCGCGAAAATATCCAGGCATCATTTTTACGCCAGACCGCGAAACAGGCAATAAAATAATAGAAGTCAATGGATTAGCTGCGAGCACCGACGACAGTATATTGTTTAAAAGTGTATCATTCAACATAGAGAAAGACGAGAAAGTTATCTTTTTATCAAGAGACCCTCGAGCAATGACTGCCTTATTTGAGATTATTAACGGAGAGAAAAAAGCCGATGAGGGTACTTTCGAGTGGGGACAGACCATCACTACCGCCTATTTGCCAATCGACAACACCCCGTTTTTCAATACCGACATCAACCTCGTAGACTGGATAGCGCAATTTTCGGAAGATACCCACGAAGTTTATCTCAAAGGATACTTAGGAAAAATGCTCTTCTCGGGCGAAGAGGTTCTCAAGAAATCGAGCGTGCTATCGGGAGGAGAAAAAATGCGCTGCATGATTTCCCGAATGATGCTCAAAAATGCCAATTGTATGATTCTTGATTCGCCAACCAATCACTTGGATTTGGAAACAATTCAGGCGTTCAACAACACTTTGAAAAATTTTAAAGGAAATATATTGATGTCCAGTCATGACCACGAATTTATACAAACCGTATGTAACCGTGTGATTGAACTTACACCAAAGGGCACAATTGATAAACTAATGGACTACGACGATTACATAAGCTCAGACGAAATAAAAGCTTTACGCAGCAAGATGTATGAATAATACGAGTGCGGCCTCCATTCTCTAAGAATTAAAATCTGTTGCATGCCCCAAAAAAGCACAAGACCTACAAAGATTTTTCAAAACAGGAAAAGGACAATATGCCGAGGGAGATCGCTTCCTCGGCATTGTTGTGCCCACTACAAGAAATATGGTAAAAGCCAATGAAAATATATCGTTGACCGAAATATAAAAGTTACTATATTCAGAGTTTCATGAAGCAAGATTGGCAGGATTTTTTTTTGGTACAACAATGCAGCAGGGCTAAAGAAAACATACGAAAGAAAATATATAATTTCTACCTTTTACACGCACAAAAAGCAAACAATTGAGACTTGGTTGACATGAGTTGCAAGGATATTGTAGGGACATATCTACTTGATAAGTAAGATAGGAGCGCACTATATAAATTGGCAGAAAGCGACAACCTATGGGAACAGCGAATAGCAATTGTGTCGACCTGGATGCTCAGAGAAGTAGGCAAAAAAAACAAGGAAACCTTGGTAGATTTCCTTGAAATTTATAAAACAAAATTGCCTCGAACAAGTTTGCGATATGCCATTGAGCATTTTGACGGCGACGAAAGAGCCTATTTTATGAAAAAATAGATTTCTAAAACGCTCCTAATGCTGCAATGTTTCTTTGATTATTTCGCCAACAGTAGGATGAGCAAAAATCATATTTGCTAGCTCAGAAGCCCTTATTCCTTTTTCAATGGCAATAGCTGCAATTGCAATGATTTCAGAAGCGGGATTGCCCACAATATGCACACCCAAAATCGCATCATCGTCGCCAACAAATATTTTACATATGCCATTAAAAGTTTCGTTTTCGGCAACAAATCTTCCCGAATAGGAGAGGGGCAGTTTTTTTGTTTTGTAGACTATATTGCCCAACAACAAGGCTTCTTCAGTCATTCCCACACCAGCAAACTCAGGATTGGTATACACTACCCCAGGTATTGCCTTGTACGACATTTTTGCAGCATCGCTTGCGCAAAGAATATGATCTACCGCAACTTCCGCTTCTCTTACAGCAGTGTGCGCCAACAAGGAAAAGCCTGTAACATCGCCGCAAGCATAACAGTTGGGATGCGAGGTTTGCATAAATTCATTGACTTTAATACCATTCTTGTGCATCTCCAATGAAACCTTTGCGTCAAACAAATCACTTGTATTGGGCTTTCTACCAACAGAAACCAGAATTTTATCAGCCTCTAAAACGGAACTTGCTCCTTCTAATTCAATGCTAACTTTGCCATCTTCTACCGAACATACTTTGGTAGATAAATGAAAGTTTATTCCTTTTTTGGTCAGTTCGCTACGCAAAACTGCCGAAAGTTCCTTATCCATTCCACTAAGAATCTCGTCCATCATTTCCACTACAAAAACTTTGGTGCCTAGGGCATTAAAAAAACATGCAAACTCAATTCCTATTACACCTCCCCCAATGACAATCAAACTTTTGGGCAATTCCTTATTTTCCAAAGCTTGTTTGCTTGTCCAAAATTCAGAGGAAGAAAGCCCAGCAATTGGTGGAATTACAGTTTCCGAGCCCGAACAAATCAATAGTTTAGAGGCAGAAAATAAGGTATCATTTGCGGCAATTGTAATTTCATCGTCTTTGAACTCATGTATTTTTGCCAATCCTTGCACCACACTTACCCCTGCAGCCTGCATTTTGGCACGAATACCAGCAGTGAGCTTACGAACAACCTTATTTTTTCTTTGTACTATCTTGGTCAAATCCACCGCAAGCCCCTCCATACTTACGCCATACTTTGCTGCATCCTGAGCAGCCGTATAAAGCTTTGCCGAATAAAGCATGGTTTTGGTTGGCACACAACCCTCATTGAGGCACACACCTCCAAGGGCATTAACTTCAAAAAGAATGGTGCTCAAACCATTTTTAGCAGCCCTTTCAGCGGCAGTATAGCCAGCAGGGCCTCCTCCAATAATCGCTAAATCATATATTTGTGTCATAATTTTATTTTTATTTTTTAAAAATCTATTTATCCAAATAATGACCATAAGAGCTTACAACAATCACCCTTACGATCTCCTCATCTATTTCATAAACAAGTCTGTGCTTATCACTTATTCTACGAGACCATTTAGAAGAAAGTCCATATTTTAATTTTTCAGGCTTCCCTGTTCCCGTTTCAGGATGATCTCTTAATTCATTCAATAAGGCATTAAGTTTTTTTACGGCTATTTTATCCCCTGATTTTATGAGCCTAAAAAAATCGACTTCCGCTTCAGAAGTAAAAATTATCTCATAGTTCATGACCCAAATAACTCTTTTTGCATCTCCTTTGTTAATACAGAAGTCTCTCCTGTCGCTATCTGTGCGCTTGAAAGAAGTATCCTCTCAATATTTCTAGGATCATCAAAATAAGGATCATTACTTGGACTTGGGCTTTCAGGAATAGATTTACCACGAGACACAATCTCAAGATAATCATCCTTTCTCTTAATAATAACCCTCTCTGTTGCAGCCAAATCAAAATATTTTTTCTGACTATCTCTAAATTCTCTACTGCTAACTACTATCATAATATTAAAATTAAATTGCGTACCAAAAACAGTACAAATTTAAGCAATTATTTTGGCATGTCAAATAAACAAAACAATTATTAATATTTTGATACCTTCAAAAGCATTCTTACTAATTAATTCTTATACTTTGCAAGAGTATAAGAATTAGTTTCGTACATTTGCAAAGGAAATAAAAATATTCTAAAATGGGCAAAGATGCAAGAAATTATAATAGTGCAAGCCTAAAAAGGGTATACTCACTATCAGGCAATCAATGTGCAGCCCCTTATTGTGAGAGGCTATTCACGGCTAGGGATGGAATATCTATAAGTACACTGAATTTATCCAAAATGCAAATACCGAGGTTTAAAATATTCATGATAACCAAATTGAAAATCTACTTGCGGAGATCGTTTTAGAAACAAATTGTCAGTATATATTGCCAGTACTTAGGGATAAACTTCCCAACAACACTAATATAGACCAATATTCTGTATTAACTCTTTCTCAATATGATAAACTTTTCAAAATCCAATTTTAACTCATTATGGTACACAAATTTGATTTTCTAGTAATAGGTTCTGGAATAGCAGGAATGAGTTTTGCCCTCAAGGTAGCAGACAAAGGCAGCGTAGGCATCATTTGCAAGACCAAACTTGAGGATGCCAACACCTATTATGCCCAAGGAGGCATAGCATCCGTATCGGCACCCATGGATGATTTTCAAAAGCATATAAAAGATACATTGATTGCTGGCGATAACTTATGCGATCCAAAGGTTGTTGAAAAGGTAGTAAAAGAAGCTCCCCAACAAATTAATGAACTCATAAAGTGGGGAGTAGAATTTGATAAGGATGCAACAGGCAATTTTAATCTGCACAAGGAAGGAGGACACTCTGAGCACCGTATACTCCACCACAAAGATGCCACAGGGGCAGAGATACAAAAGAGCCTGATTAAGAAAATACAAAACCATCCTAATATAAGGGTATTCAACTATCATTTTGCAATAGAAATACTTACCCAGCATCATTTGGGAAGTAAGATAACAAAATACAGTCCCGATATAGAATGCTATGGAGCATATGTATTGAATCAGCGCACAAGAAATATTCACACCTTCTTGTCAAAAATAACACTGATGGCAACAGGTGGCATTGGCAGCATCTACCAAATGACGACCAATCCCTTGGTTGCCACAGGCGATGGCATAGCCATGGTTTATAGGGCCAAAGGATTGGTAAAAGACATGGAATTTGTACAATTCCATCCCACAGCATTGCACAATACAAAAGAGAGACCCTCATTTTTGATTACTGAGGCACTGAGAGGATATGGTGGTATCCTTAAAACAAAAGATGGCAAAGAATTTATGCAAAAATACGACGAGAGAAGATCGCTAGCTCCTCGAGATATTGTGGCACGTGCCATCGACTCTGAAATGAAAAATAGGGGAGACGATTATGTTTATCTGGATATTCGCAATAAAGATCCCAAAGAAACAAAGGAGCAGTACCCAACAATTTATGAAAAATGCCTGAGAGAAGGTATAGATATTACCAAAGATTACATCCCTGTAGTTCCTGCAGCACACTATCTATGTGGTGGTATTGTTGTAGACCAAGATGGAAAAACAAGTATAAATAGGCTCTATGCTGCTGGCGAATGTTCGCGAACTGGATTGCATGGAGCCAATAGATTGGCATCAAATTCTTTGATAGAAGCCATTGTGTATGCAGATGCAGCGAGCAAACACAGCCTGGAAGAACTCAGTAAAGAGCCCAGCAAATATACAATAAAACAAAATATTCCCCCATGGAATGAGGAGGGAACCTCACTGCCAGAAGAAATGGTGTTAATTACTCAAAGTGTAAAAGAAGTTGGTCTAATTATGTCTAATTATGTAGGAATTGTTAGATCTAATTTACGCTTAAAAAGAGCAAAAGACAGATTGGAAATTTTATATAGCGAAACAGAACATCTATTTAGCAGATCCATTGTGTCGAAAGACATCTGCGAATTAAGAAATATTATATGTTGTAGCTATTTGGTAATTAAGCAGGCTATGGAAAGAAAGGAAAGCCGTGGACTTCATTTCACCATAGATTATCCCGAAAAGAATGATTTGTCGTAGCAATTTGAAGTAAGTATCCTATAATATAAAGATAAGAATAAAAAAGCTAAAAAAATTATTTTTTAGCTTTTTTATTAACCACACTAGCAAGCAAATTTAATAAAAAGTAGTTGGTATGGTTAAATGACAATT
>BHEP01000082.1 GCA_003851245.1 Bacteroidales bacterium
CTCATCGGAGCCAGCGTATTAGTTGTAGGAACCAAGACGGGTACCGTCAGCGATTTGGACGGTATGTTTTTATTAGACATGCCCAGTGGGGCAAAGACAATAGAGGTCTCGTATGTAGGATACAAAAGCCAAACAGTCAATGTTGTGGGCAAAACAAGCATCAATATTGTGATGCTCGACGATGGCAAAATGCTCGACGACGTGGTGGTGGTGGGCTATGGAGTTCAGAAAAAAGCCACTCTCATAGGAGCCGTGAGTGCTATTTCAGGAGAAAGCCTCAATAAAAGAACAGTTGCTTCTTTGTCTACAGCTCTACAAGGAACAATGCCCGGAGTAACTGTACAGCAAACCTCAGGAGAGCCTGGTGCCGATGGTGCCAGCATAAGAGTACGAGGTATAGGATCTATCAATTCTACCACTGCTCCCCTAGTATTGGTAGATGGTATAGAGATGGACATGAATCAGGTAGATATGACTACCGTACAAAGCATTTCGGTTTTGAAAGATGCTGCGTCTGCCTCTATCTATGGGTCGAGAGCTTCCAATGGTGTGGTTTTGATTACCACAAAAAGAGGAGAAGAAGGAAAGATTAAGATTGCCTACAACACCTATCTCTCAATGCAAGTGCCCACCAAAATGCCTGGAGTGCTTAATGCTGCCGATTATTTACAAGCAGAATTAAACTCCTGGGATAATGCTGGTGTAAAAGTTGAAGACGATGTACGTAAGGCTAGAGAAAAATTAATTCATGAGCACAGAACCCTTAGACCCGACAACTGGGAAAGATACGACACCGACTGGAAAGATGCTACCATAGCAGACAACGCTCTGATGCAAAATCATAGCCTCTCGCTATCTGGAGGAAACAAGGATCTCAAATATTTTAGCTCTTTGTCTTACCTTGATCAAGGCGGATTGATAGACAACAACAATTTTGATAGACTAAATATACGTGTCAATACTGACGCCAATATTTTGCCTTGGCTAAAATTGAGCAACGAAATCTCGTATAGAAAATCTAGTCAACTTACATCGAGCGTCGGGGCACCAAAAGGCATTATCAATAGAGCCCTCTATATGTTGCCCACACTATCGGCAGTAAAAGAATTGGACGGAAAATGGGGATATGGAAAAAATGGAGATAATCCGGTGGCTAGAGCACAGGCTGCAGGAACATCTACCACCAACAGACCCGAGCTACTACTCAATGCTACAGTAACAATGACCCCCCTGGCTGGTTTGGAATTGCAAGCGCAATATAGCTACAGAAGCACCGAAAGCAGGGTGAGGTCTGTAATAACTCCCTACGAAACATCCATAAAAGGAATCGCCGCCGCCCTATATCCTAGTTCTGACGGAGTGACTGAAAAATGGTCGCAAGACATAAGAAATTTCTATAGAGCTCAAGCTAGCTACACAAAAAAAATAAACCTGCATTCGGCAAAGCTACTGGCAGGATTTCAAGGAGAAGACAATCTAGCTACCAACTTTGAGGGAACGAAAAAAGGCTTTGAGCTAGACCGCTACTACCTTGGCAACGGTGATGGATCGACGGCTACAAGCAATGGTGGTGCTAGCAATTGGGCGATGGCATCTTTATATGGGAGATTTAACTACGAATATGACGACAAATATTTGTTGGAAATGAGTGGTCGTTATGATGGATCTTCGCGCTTCATTTCTGATAATAGATGGGGCTTTTTTCCCTCAATAGCTGGAGGTTGGGTTGTAAGCAAGGAGGCTTTCATGGAAGACTTTGCGGAAACACTCAACCATCTAAAACTAAGGGCTTCTTTTGGAAATTTAGGTAACCAAAATATTGGTAACTACCCATATGCTTCAACAGTAAACACGGGATGGAGCTACTGGCACGACAAGCAGCTAAACACGGGCGTTGCTCAAGTAAGACTCTCCAATCCTCTTGTATCTTGGGAAAAATCACGCCAAACAAACTTTGGTATAGATGCTATCCTATTTAAAGATAAGCTTTCTGCAACAATGGACTATTACATCAAAGATGTTTATGATATGTTAATGATATTTCCTGTACCTTATTACACTGGTTTAAATGCAACCTATAGCAATGCTGGAGATATGCGCAACAAGGGATGGGAAATTGCCCTCACCTACAGAGATAAGGTCGGAGAAGTAAGCTACATGCTTACAGGAACGCTAAGCAACAATGAAAATAAGGTGATGGATCTTAAAGGAAATACATTTACCGATCACTCCATCAAAGAAAACTATGCTAAAGGAAGCTATTGGGGATATGTCACCGACGGATACTATGCCGACTGGGACGATGTAGAGAACTCTCCCAAACTATCAAATTCGGCTAGACCCGGATATGTAAAATATGTAAAAACCTATACCGAAGAAAACGCCAACCCCAATCAGATAGAAGATAAAGACAAGGTATATTTGGGCGACCCTTTCCCCCACTACGAATACGGCCTCAACATTGTGGCCGAATACAAGAACTTCGACGCTACAGTATTTTTTCAAGGAGTTGGAAAGAGAAGTGCCATGTTTAGTGGAATAGGTCTACGTCCATTTTTTGGTGGATCCAATCTATTCAAACATCAATTGGATTCGTGGACCCCTGAAAATCCAAATGCAGAATACCCAATTTTGGTGCCAGAAGCAAATTCTGCCGACAACTTTATGACCAACGACAAATGGGTGAAAAGTGGTGCCTACATGCGCATGAAAAACGTGATTGTGGGTTATCGTATGCCCAAATCGTGGACCAATAAAATCAAATTTGAACATGCCCGCTTTTATGTAAGTGCACAAAATATCTTTACCCTCAGCTCTTTCCAAAAAGGCTACGACCCCGAAGTGAGCTATGATGGTGGTGACTTCTATCCTATTATGAAAACTTTTACATTCGGTATAGACATTAAATTTTAATTAAGATGAAAACAATAATAAAAACTACTGGACTCCTTATCTTCATGATAGCAATGGCATCCTGCAACGACTATTTAGACAAAAAGCCCCTGAGCGAATATCTGTCTAGCAATTTTTACAACAACGAAAATGCAATTAAGCAAGGAACAAATGGTGTCTATCAATCATTATACATGGAAAAAAACACCATACCTTTTTGTATATTACTTGATATGTACACCCCCATGGGAATAGAACGAGCCGACAACTCTGGAATTGGAATCAACAACATCAATCTTAAAACATCTTTCACGGTAGAAAGTTTGTGGGCCACTCTATACGATGGTGTCGGCAGAAGCCATACGGTGCTAGACGGAGCTGCTCCCTACATGGCTTCTCTTAGCGACAAGGCAAAACAATACTTGGCAGAAGTGAGGACTATTAGAGCCACCCAATACCACTATCTCACTACTCTTTGGGGTGACGTTCCCTTTTTTACCACACAAGCTACTCCAGAAGAGCAAAAGAGCGCAATACGTACATCATGGATGGAGGTTGTAGATTTTTTAATGCAAGACCTCGAAGATGCTAGCACATACCTGCCATGGCAAGCTACCGAACTAGGGAGGGCCGACAAGACCTACGCATTGGGATTAAAAGCGCGCATAGCCCTATATGCTGGCTCGTGGTGCAAAGAAGGATTTGGGGAAAGTGGACAAAAGAACCCTGAGAAAGCAAAAGAATATTTTGAAATTGCTGCAAAAACAGCAGATAGAATTATCTTAGAAGGTGGTAGAGGCCTTAACCCAAATTTTATGAATCTATACACTAGAGAGGGACAACTAACAGCGGATTCAAAAAAAGAAAATATTTTCTCCCTAATGTATAGCGATCAATCAAGCAAAAAAATACATTACCAATCCTTTGGTGAGCAAAGTCGTATATTTGCTCAGTCTGGGAGGTTTCCTACTCAATTGATGGTCGATAGCTACGAAATGAAAAATGGAAAACGCATAGATGAAAAAGGATCTGCCTATAATCCTCAAAAGCCTTTTGAAAATAGAGACCCTCGCCTCAAAATGACAATATACACCCACCACGACACCATTATTGGTAATGCCGGAGGAAATAAAAGAAAATTCCTCATGGAGCTTTTTAATGCAAAAACAACATCGATAGATCCCGACGGCAGCACTAGCCTGATAGACAATTTAGACCATACAGGAAGTGTTGCCCAATATGGCTACATACAGAGTGGGGTAGGTTATTTGTGGAAGAAATACAACCACTTTGACGATGAGGCTGTAAACGAAGCTAGTTACAACATTATATTGATGCGATATGCCGAAATATTATTGACCTTTGCCGAAGCTAGAATAGAACTCAATCAAATAGATGCAGATGTATATAGTGTGATAGATCAGTTGAGAGGAAGAGTAAATATGCCCAGCATACTAAGTGTAGATCCTTCGCGCGCCAACAATCAAGACAAGATGCGACAAATTGTACGTAGAGAACGACGCGTAGAGCTAATAAAAGAATCGGGACTGCATTTCTTCGATATGAGAAGATGGAGAATTGCCGACATGCAAAATGCGGAAAAAACCTATGGATTCCCATTGGGTGGATACGAATCCGTTACTCCCGATATGGTGCCAACTTATGGTAGCCCCGGATCCCGAAGAGACCTCAATGATCTTGCTCTGTACGAAAGTTTTGCCTCCAAGCTTAGATCGCGCGATGCAGATAGACAAAAAAACTGGCAAGACATGTTTTACCTATGGCCTATACCACAGACAGAGAGAAGCAAGGCTCCGCAGCTGGTGCAAAACGATGGGTATGGAAACTAATTTCTTGAATTTATTCTAAAAACAAAACTAATGAGAACAATAAACAAAAAAATAGCACTGTATCTAACAATAGCTCTTATCCTTTTTGCAGGATGCAAGGATGAAGAGGATAGCAGAACAATAGAACCTGCAAAAATAGTTGCATTAAATATTGACGGTAAGCTATATGCGAGTTTAAAATATTCAGAAGTAGGCAGTAGTAATCTTACAGCTACATGTGAGCTGCCGCCGGGAGTCAGCCTACAGGCTCTTAAGACAACGATACTCCTCACAAATGGGCAACTCACTAATTTTGCAAACAATGAAACGCATGATTTTAGAAAACCCATAAATGTAGATATAATGGGCGAAAATGGGGAGCGTACTACCTGGCAGCTCGCCGTAAAGTCGGCGCCCGAGCTGCAGCGTCTTACCATTGAGGGAATGAACATCCCTCAAGAAGATGTCCACTTTGGTAAAACAACGATTGTCGTGCAGGTGCCCAAGGGTACAGATATCAGCAAGTTGGCCGTAAACCTTACATTTGCCAACGGAAGTCTGAAAAACTACACCAACGGAACAGTCAAAGACTATACCACTCCATTTGCTCTGGAAGTATTGTCGATAGATGAAATCAATGTCTATACCTACGATCTTATGTTTACTCAAGATCCTGTAGGTCCTGCATCTATAAGAGGGATTATTGTAAATGGTACGGAGTCGGATTCTGCAACAATAAGCAACAATGTTATTCAACCATATTTTACCTACCTCTCAGATTTTTCTACTGCAGATATATCCTTGCAAACCGGCTTTGGCAACACCATTGACCCTAGCTTTGTTGCTACCAATAGAAATTTGTTGGAAGATATTTATGTGAAAGTAACAGGTACCAATGGCGTAAGCACCGAGTTTACAATAAAAACCCCTCTTGTGCTTTCCACTCCCATCATGGAGAAAACTCATACCGCACTTGAGTTTGCTGCCAATGCGGGTTCTTCTGCAGCATTTAGTGGCGATAAAATACTTATCGCCTCCCATGCTATGAATGCTGGCGCCGAAGCTGCATTTGGAATTAATGCTTACGACTTATCGGGCAATTATATAAAGGGCTTAAGTAAGACTGGAACCAACTTTGACGCAGGCGCAGTCACTGGAATTAGAAAATTTGCAACAGATGCTGAGGGTAATATTTTGGGGGTGCAGCTGGGTGCTGGTGCTGGTGCCGAAACCGAATTGACCATCTACAAATGGGAGGGCGTTGATGACGATAAGCCAAGTGCATTCATTAAGTTTTCTCAAGCCTCGCTAGGGCTCGCTTACGCTCCTCGAACTGCTGGAATCAATATCGCGGGCTCTCTTAGTGGCAATGCAACTATAACTGTGCCCATAGCTCAAAAGCAAGATGTAATGGTATGGAAAGTAACAAACGGAGTGCTTGACCCAACACCCAAACAGCTCACTTTCCCTTATTCGGGTAGGGGCTATTACTATAGCGTAGAAGCATTAGGCGATGGATTTATTGGAGCCTCAACAGGTGCTGGTTTCAATGGAATATCCTTACTAAACAACACGATGACAGAAAATGGCAATGCCTCGGGTATTGTCACCTCCGACATCAAAACACTGGCTCACAAAGGACGTACGTATGCTGCATATGTTGCTATAGCAAATGGAAGGCATAATTTTAGGATAATCGACATCACAAATTCAAACGCTAAGGCTCTTCAAACACCAATAATGAACATAGTTGGAGGCGCTATAAGCAATGGAAACAATACGGTAGATGCTGATTTTTCAATTATAAATGGCAAACTTCATGTCTTGTTTTTTGGAACAAATGACAAGGTAGCGGTTTATAAATTAGAACTCTAATATGTAGGAAGATATCCTGCATAATATAAAAGCAAAAAAGCCTTCTTTAGCTTATTGCAAGGCTAAGAAGGCTTGTTGTTTTTCTATATACCAAGGAGAACGAAACAATTGTAAAATAAGATAATAACGATGAATAGGAAATTAACAATAATAGCACTAGGTTTTTTTATAACAACTTGTTCGCTTGATGCTAAAGTGAAATTAGCGACCATATTCTCAGACAATATGGTCTTACAACAGCAATCAAAAAATAAAATTTGGGGGCAAGCCAATGCCAACACTACAATTTACTTAACAGCAAGCTGGGATAATAAAAAGCATAGTGCCAAAAGCGACAGCAAGGGATATTTTTCTATAGAGATTATCACCCCTGATGCTGGAGGACCCTACACCATGGAGATTAGTGATGGAGAAAAATTGAATCTCAACAACATCCTTATTGGTGAAGTCTGGCTGTGCTCTGGACAATCGAACATGGAAATGCCTCTCAAAGGCTTTAGAGGGCAGCCTATAGCCAACTCGCAATGCAAAATAATAGGTGCAAGCCCTACACAAAACTTACGCTTATTTACGGTAAAACGCGCATACAATACAAGCCCTCAAAGCGATGTAGAAGGCCTATGGTCGCAATCGGTTCCTCAAACGGCTAGAGAATTTAGTGCTACAGCATACTATTTTGGCGACTTGCTACAAAAGACTTTAAATGTACCCCTAGGATTGATACATTCGTCATGGAGTGCCTCAAAAATAGAAGCATGGATGAGCAAAGAAACCCTATCCCACTTTTCGGAGATAGATATGTCTGTTTTGAAAAATACTGAATTTGAATATCCAGCATCCACTCCCAGCGTTTTGTATAATGCGATG
Organism: Bacteroidales bacterium; assembly: GCA_003851245.1. Taxonomy (GTDB): domain Bacteria; phylum Bacteroidota; class Bacteroidia; order Bacteroidales; family Azobacteroidaceae; genus BHEP01. The sequence continues at coordinate 7,464 of BHEP01000082.1, forward strand.
ATAAATCCACTGACGGGGCTGTCCATTAGAGGCGTAATATGGTATCAAGGCGAATCGAATAGCGCCAATCCCAAACAATACAAAAAAATGTTTGCAGCATGGGCAGAGCAATGGCGCACCAATTTCAATAATCCTCAAATGCCTATTTATTACACAGAGATAGCTCCCTTTCAATCATCGGATAAGAATGCTATAAACTTAGCTATATTTCGCGAAGCACAACTGGAGAGTATGAACGAGTTGCAAAATGTAGGTATGGCGGCAACAACAGATTTGGGACACCAATACTTTATTCATCCCCCATTCAAGCAACAAGTAGGAGAACGATTGGCTTATTGGGCATTGTCAAAAACCTACAAGATTGAAGGCATCAGCTATATGGGACCAAGCTACAAAAGCCTAAAGCTACTAGAAGACAATAGTATAGAAGTGGTCTTTAAGCATGGAGAAGAAGGCTTAATTCCCGAAAATGAAGATGTAGTGGGATTCGAAATAGCAGGAGCAGATGGCGAATTTAAGCCTGCTAAAGCCACAATAATCAATGGCTCTTCGAGAGTAAAAGTATGGAATGACGAAATATACCAGCCTAAAGAAGTGCGTTATTGTTTTCGAAATTATACAGAAGGGAATTTATACAACAATTTTGGCATTCCTGCCATAGCATTCAGAGCAAGCATAAAATAAAATAAATGATAAATAACATAAAATACAGAACAAATGAAAAAAAACATCCTGATCTTACTTCTTTTCGTTTTTGGAAGTCTTACAACTGCAGTAAAAGCAGAAGAAAAACCAAAGTTGATGTGGCTGGATTGCTCAGCCAATTTTGAAAGATTTAGTTATCCCGACTCCATCCTATATTATGTAGACAAATGCCATAGTGTGGGCATCACGCATCTGGTATTGGATCTGAAAGGAACTACTGGCATGGTTTTGTACCCAAGCAAGATAGCTACTCAAAAGAAAACATGGAAAGGGCATACACGCCCCGATTTTGATTTTGTAAACTCATTTCTAAATGCCGCACATGCCAAGGGCATGAAAGTTTTTGCATCCTTCAATATTTTTGTAGACGGACATGGCTATTTTAGAATAGGAGAAATATACGAGAAGCATAAAAAGTGGCAATCCATCAACTACATTCCTGGAGAAGGCTTGGTGCCCACTACCGAAATCGAAAACAAAGCAACCGCCTTCTTAAATCCCGCATTGAAAGAGGTGCAGGATTATGAAATATCTGTTTTGAAGGAAGTTGTTCAAAACTATAAGATAGACGGCATCATGCTAGATAGAACTCGTTACGATAATATTCAATCAGATTTTTCGGAAGAATCAAAGTCTATGTTCGAAAAATATATCGGAAAGGAGGTAAAAAAATTCCCCAACGACATCTACGAATGGGTAAAAACAGACAATGGTTCTTATAACAGACAGGATGGCGAACACTTCAAAAAATGGATAGAGTGGCGCGCTTCAATAATTTACAATTTCATAAAAGATACCCGCTCCGAAATAAAAGCCATCAATCCAAATTGTGTGTTGGCGGCATATACAGGAGCGTGGTATCCATCATATTATGAGGTAGGGGTAAATTGGGCTAGCAAAAATTATGACCCTAGTAAAGATTTCGATTGGGCAACTCCCGAATATAAAAACTATGCCTATGCCGAACTCCTCGATTTTTATACTAATGGAAACTATTACTGGAATGTTACACTTGATGAATATTATAAATCATCGGGGAAATATAAAAATGAAACTGACAGCGATTTCTCAACAGGCGAACATCTATGTGTTGAAGGAGGGAATAAACTAAGCCGCCGACTATTAGGAAATTCACTGAAGTTTAGCGGAGGCATCTATGTTGAAGATTACAAACAAGATGCCAATCAATTTAAACGCGCCGTAGAAATGAACCTGAAAGAATCTGACGGCTTAATGATTTTTGACATTGTGCATATAATCAACAAAAACTGGTGGGAGGCATTGGAAGAGGCTATAAAAAAATAGTATCAAACAAAACACCAAGGGTGTAAAGCAATATTTATCAATCAAGTAATATAAT
>BHEP01000083.1 GCA_003851245.1 Bacteroidales bacterium
TCTGGATATAATGCTACAAATTCTAATAAATTCATCTTCTCTTATTTCGTAATGTTAGTGACAAAGATAAGCATTTATTTTAAACTAGGTAGATATAAGGGTATGCGTTTTATATTTTTAGTATTTAAAAAAATAGCGTAAGTTCGCATTATGGAATTTCTATTGATTCTGGGTTTTTAATAAAAAACGACTACAAATCAGCCTTGGATATTTTGCTAAATTAATGTTAATCAATGCTCTTACTATGAAAAAATCAATGCTACTATTTTTAATTGGGTCTGTTTTGCCGCCTGCGAACACGATGTTTACGACGGAAGTGTTCGCAATGTTATTGAAGTACGGATAATTTACAACCAACAAGTGCTTAAAAATACAGAAGTAAACTTGTATATGGTCAGAAAAAATAATTTTTATAACAGCTAAAAACCAGTAACTGCAATTTCCAATTACAACGATGTCAGCCTACTTTCCACGGTAAAAACGAACGATTTGGGTTATTTTGAGTTTGGAGTTCCAAGAATGCAAGAAAAATATTCAATGGGTTTGGCGGTGTCAACATCGACTACATGTTGTCGCTCGTGGAGGATAAGAGCCAAGAGGATATTATCCACGACCTGCATGGACGTTTGTTTTTCAATCCGCTTATCGACAACTACGAAGTTGCCTATAAATTTATTGCGGGCAATGTGGTGGAGAAAGCCGAAAAGATTGAACATTGGCTCACACAGAACCTGCATAGCAAACGTGCTGAAGATGCCCTGCTATGCCCTGCAAGGAGGAGGAAGGCGAAGCCAACTTTGACTTCAAAGAGAACCGTTTTTTCATTGAGGGGGAAGGTAGCATCAAGCACAAGCACAACAATGGACACCTTGCCGCCGACCCCAAATTGGCGGCATATAGCTTTCTCAATGCTCTGGAAAAGATACCCAAAACGATTGAGAAGTACCAAGCCGACACCGATAAAATCGCCAAAGACCTACCCGTATTGCAAGAGCTTGTCAAAAGCACATGGCGTAGAGAGGACGAATTGAAAGAGCCGAAGTCCGAATTTTCGGCTCTCGACCGCAAGATTCAACTATCTCTAAAACCTATTGAACAGGGCGATAGCCGAGCGGTGGATATGGTGGCTACTAAAGGGGATGAAGTCGAGAAGAATAGGCAAGTCGCTAGGGGAGTGAGGATGTAGAGGGTGAAATATGTAGAAGTAACGCTCCAAAGAATGAAAATAAAACCAATAATTATCAGTAATTTTACATAAAATAGTAGTCATATGAATTTTAACGAGTTAAAACAAGGCATACAAAAAATATCGACCTCATTCCAACAGAATGCCGTGGTTGCCATAAATACACATTTGACCGTTCGTAACTGGCTGATTGGGTGTTATATTTTCGAATTTGAGCAAAACGGAGAAGACCGTGCAAAATACGGGACAAAACTTTTGCAAAATCTCGCAAAGGAATTTAATGAGGATGGGCTTTCGTATAGAAATCTTAAACTTTACAGGCAGTTCTACAATTGTTATCCTCAGATAGGCGCATACGTGCCGCAATTCTACCAAAAATACTTTGGCGAGATTGGGCAATCACCGATTGCACAATTACAAATAGCAGATAATGAGGCATATACAATTGGGCAATCGGTGATTGCCCAATCAGAAAATGTACATTATAGCGACAAACTACTGCCAGCCGATAAATTGGTTGAAAAACTATCATACACCCACTTAACATTACTATTTCCGATTGACAACCCTCTTAAAAGATTGTTCTACGAGATAGAGTGCATCAAGGGGACATGGAGCGTGCGTGAACTGAAACGACAGATCGACAGCCTCTATTTTGAACGGAGCGGAATAAGTCAGAAACCCGAATTATTGAGTGCTACTGTTCAGGAGAATAGCGAATCGGACAATATGCTAAACACAATCAAATCGCCTTTTACCTTTGAATTTTTGGGGCTGAAAGCAAAAGATGTTGTCTATGAATCGGACTTGGAGCAGGCTCTGATTGAGCATCTTGAAGAGTTCATAATGGAGCTTGGACACGGATTTTGCTTTGAGGCGAGGCAGAAACGTATTGTCATCGGCGACGAATATTATTTCTGTGACTTGGTTTTCTATCACCGCATATTGAAATGCCACGTTATGATTGAGCTGAAAATCGGGAACTTCTCCCACGAACATATCGGACAACTCAAAACCTACATAAATTACTACCGTAAGGAGGTTATGAGGTCGGACGATAATCCGCCAGTAGGCATCTTGTTGGTCACAAATAAAAACAGTGCGTTGGTAGAGTACGCCACTGCCGATAGCGACAAGGATATTTTTGTGTCGAAATACCTTTTGGAACTGCCAACAAAAGAGCAGTTGACGAGGTTCATTGAGAAAGAATATGCAAGAATATAGATATTATTAAATGAAGATATGAAATTGAAAATTTTCAAAACAGCTATACCCATTGATAGTCTGACTCGTAAATACTTGCCTGTTGATTATACAGATGCTTTTGCCTGTAAATTGAGAAATGCAAAGAAGCTATCAGCTGATGAACTTCAAGTAGCTTTGTGGACAGTGATGCCGAGGTGGGTAAATGCACTGTTTAAGCTAAGAAATGCTCTTGTACGTCCGTTCGGGTTGAAAACCGACACCCCAGAGGATATAGACGAAAAGTTGAAGAATATGATTAGCAACCAAGGGGAGAGTGTCGGAGCAATGTCTTTGTTGGCAAAATCTGAAAATGAAACCCTACTGCTACTTAGCGATAGCCATCTTGACGCATACGCCTCTATACATATTGCCACTGATGGAGATACGCAGACGGTGACAACTATCACTTTAGTGAAATATCACAATAGATTTGGTAGAATATACTTTTTCTTTATCAAGCCATTTCATAAAGTTGTCGTCAAATCGGGACTTAAAAGTACATTGAAAAGGTTGCTTAAATGAATATTGCCTATCCATAAAAGGTTATGTTGCGTTTGTAACTTGAATTCAGGAAATAATGGATAAGGTGTTTGTATATATTCCGCTTGAACCCGAAGATGGCATTTTTTAAGCATATCTTAAATGCAATCCTGAAAGGTCGATTGAACTGCGTGAAAGATATAACGGAATAAACCCCGACAATTTCAAAACCCTATTGTGGAGTTGGATTACTTTGGAAAGTGATGTCCCTGATGATTTGATTCGAGAATTGATTCAATATTAGGCAGATGAGGTGGTAAAAAAACTTATAATACTCCCCAATAACTAGACAGCTCATTAAGAAAATAATCGTACATTTACGTTTAGAATTTTTATTATGACAACAAGAAGAAAATTCAGCACCTATTCTAAGACTAAAGTAGTCTTAGAATCATTAAACGAGCGATAGAGTTTGGCGAGTCTCTAATTTGCGCAAAGGTTTCAACTATGGCTATTGTTATGGGTAGCTTTCTTACTTCTCCGCATTCGATAAATCTATTACATAGCCTTCGGGAAATTTGCCAGGCTTGTTTTTTACTGCCTCATTGATTCTTTTGGTCTATAGCCCATATAGTGCAGCCACATCACTGTCAAGTAGAACCTTAAACCCCCTAAATTCTTTTATTAGACTCTCTATTTAATTAAATTTCAATACATTAATAAATCTTACTTTTTTAAAATTGTTCCCATTTTTCTATTTATTAATGCTTGATATGTAGTATTCTTTATCATTCCACAAGAACACTGCTTCTACTTTCCAACCAATAGCGGGATATGTTTGTAAACCTTGTGCTGTGATTATTCTTTCAGTATTGTGTTGCTTTTGACCATCCCGGAAATTTATATTGTTGTAAACAAATGATTTTTCACCTGTATTATCAGTTATCTTCAACTCTTTTATTTTTAATGGTAATGTTGTAGTTGTGGATAAATCAAAACGCGCATACGCATAGCTGTAAAAGCCTGTTAATGAATTACCACTCGTACCAACAACTATACTTACAGTCGCAAAGGAATCAATATCACAAACGGATAGTTCAAACATTGCTTTATGGTTTCCGTCAATAGATTTTGCAGTTATTTCGGAAAAACCTATTTTGTTTGTAATGATATAATATTGATCGTTTGCATTTTCAATTTCTGCTACATTCTTGTCAGAACTTTCAAAAACAACCTCTTTGTTTGTTGCATTACCTGGTAGAACATAAGCTTCGATTATTAATGGGTTTCCCAACAATATTTTTTTTCTAGTAACTGGATATCTTTCAGTTAATATAATAGATACATTTGTTACAGGGATTATCTGAGGTTCTGTTTCTTCTTCTGTTTCTTCTTTTTTACGCTCTGCAATTACTACTTTAGCTTCATTTGATTTCCAAATAATACGTTCGTCTGAAAATCTCGGTTTAATTGTTATTACTGCATTGAATGGGAGTTCTATTGTTGGATATGAGACCGTGTCTGGCTTATATTTTATGCTAAAAGGAAACATATAAGAACTGCTAATATGCAATTCGTTGAGGTAGTATTTCACTTCTCGGATATATCGATTGTATTGGTTATAATCAGGATGATATTTTTCGGGTAAAATTGATATTGTTGTTTCTTCATTTATGTAAATTGTATCAGAAACCACAGCATGCAAAGTAAGTGATATGCTTGTTGTATCACTGGGCATCTCATAAATTCTTTCTATTGGTTGATCTTCATCCTTAGAGCACGAAAACAACATTGTAGCTGCTATAATTAGCAAAAATAATTTATTCATAACATCTTATTTTTTAGTTTTTAGACTTGTTTTTAATTTAATATTTTTCTATCATTATGCCCCCGAAGCCTTTTTTACACCTGCATTGCTTGCATTGTCTTCCATCAGGGCGACTGTTTTTTTATTGTTTTCAATAAGCGTTTCAATAGTCCCACTTTGGGATTCTATAACACGCTGTTGTGATAGTATAGTTTCTGTAAGTTTTGAAAGCTGATTCAAAACTTCACGAGGCATTGAAACAGTATCAGGCTCATAAACTACATAATGCGTTTGCTCTTTCAAAATTGGTGCATCTGAATCTGTATTCAATATGTCTATATGAAAAAGTTCAAGTATCTTTTGGCATACATTATCCGTTAATGTAACACGACCATTTATCATGTCCGATAGATAAGTGCTTTTAACTCCGATTTTTTCTGCAATTTCAGATTGTTTTAGACCAGTGCTAAATTTAGCCTTTTCTATCCCAAATTTAAGTTGTTCATACATTTACACTATGTGTTAGCATTGCAACTACAAAGATAGTTTCTTTAAATGCGCTACCAAATAGCAAATATACGTCAAATTAATAAAATACAAGAATAATGAGCGAAAATTTTTACAAAGAAGGCTTTAGAAGAGGCTACAATCAACTGAGGCTACAATCAACTGAGGCTAAAAGACGTGCTAATAGCAAAGTCTGAACTTATGCAGGTACTTTAATTTTTATAGTATTCATGAACTTGGTCTAATAAGTTTTATATTGTTTGTTATAAATTCGGGCATTGTATCAGTTTCAATAAAATATTTTAGGTTTTCCAAAAACCAATCAACAAAACTTTCAGGCACATATTTGATTTTATTCTTTGCTTCAGGCTTGGTGTATATAAAACGTGTGCCAATATTAAATTGGATAAAAACAATTCTTTCAGGTATTCGGCTAGTTTTCTAATTTATCATGTATTTGTCAAACATTGTTGCGAAGCCTGATTTTATCAGGTACAATGTTGAAGTCCAGCTTTTCCGAAAGCCAGACTTCTTTTTTTAGCTTAACACAAAAAAAGCACCTAAATTTAGGTGCTTTTGTGTACATTTACGTGTGCAATCTTTCTAACTTGCTGATTTACACCCTTTATTGCGGAGAAGAAGGGATTCGAACCCCCGAAGCAGTTACCCGCTTACATGCTTTCCAAGCATGCGCCTTCGACCACTCGGCCACCTCTCCATTTTGACTTGTTTTTCAAATCGGGCGCAAGATACGAATAAAAAACAGAAGTGCCAAAAAGCTAGGTAGAAAATCCAAATAATCTCAATGCATTTTGACTCGTAGATTCCGCAATTTCTTGTGCAGGAACATCATACACCTGCGATAAAATTTCTACAGTGTGTAGAATATATGCTGGCTCATTTCGTTTGCCTCGATAAGGAACAGGAGCCAAATAGGGAGCATCAGTTTCTACAAGTATTCTGTTTAGAGGAAATGATGACAAATAATTCACTAACTTCACATTTTTGAATGTCAGGACACCATTAATTCCAATCATAAATTGCGGATGCCTCATTATTTCTTTTAAGTGTTCGCCATTGCCTCCAAAACTATGAAATACGCCCCTGAGTTTGTCTATTCCCACTCTTTGTAGGCTTTGCATCACCTCGTCAAAAGCATCACGAGTGTGTATTACTATTGGCAAATCGCTTTCTATACTCCATTTAAGTTGGTCTTCAAATGCGGATATTTGCTGAGTCAATAAACTTTTGTCCCAATAGAGATCAATGCCAATTTCACCTATGGCTATATATTTATCTTTGTCGAGAAGTTGCCTCATCTGATCCAGATCTTGGCGAAAATCCTCACTTACCGATGTAGGGTGAAGACCCATCATGGGGTAGCAATAGTTGGGATATTGTTGGCACAAGTTGAGCATTCTAGGGATGCTTTTTAGGTCTATATTGGGAAGGAGTACCTTTGCTACACCCGCTTTTTTAGCTCTGTCTATTGTTGCAGAGATGTCTTGGTCAAAGTCTTCATGGTATATGTGGGAGTGGGTATCAATGAGTAGCTGCAACTCTTTATCTTTCTCCTTTTTTATAGTAGTAAATAATTCCATATTCTTTGCATTTGTTAATTTTGTTTTTGGGGTCTTCGTTTTTAAAATTTTCTTCTATCTCATTCCAAATAATAAGAATTATCTCATCTACCTTACTTCTCAATTCTACCAAGGACTTAAGATGTCGGGAAGTATTTTGCTGATACATTTTTTGGTTGTAGTGTGCATTTTTGAACATTTCGTAGTGCACCCTCACTTTTGCAATGGTAGGATTATATACAGGAGATCCTCCCTTGCATATCCTGTCGGTTTCTCCCCTCATCAGTTTTTCTCCCCATTCCAATATAGCAACATCTGTATTTAGATCGGGCACAGAATTGCTACCAATTTCTAAGCCATATAGGGTTTTATGCTCCAATTTTATTTCCCCCCTTATTATTGATAAATTCAGAACCTGCACAAAGTGGGAGATATATAATTTAGATTGTTTTATAAGGTTTTGGTAGTTTTTGTTTGCTTCAACTTGCTCTTTTAGACACATCTTATAATTATTTTGCGATCTTTCCATTGCGGCTAAGAGCACTTTGGCATTTTGTATATTTACCAAAGAAAATGCCAAATTATGTATACCAATTAATTGGGCTTGTAGAAGTGCAGTTTTGAGAGACCTTATTCTAGCGTCATCAGTATTTGGAAGTCTTCTGTATGGCATTTACTTATATTATCTCTATATTTTTCTATTCATTAATTGCTCTGCAAATGTGCTTAAGACATATTTTTTATCTTCTTCCACACTTATCTTGGCAAGAGAATTTCGCGCTTGTAGATACAAGGACTTAATTTTATCTTCCGCCATTTTTTTTATTCCTATATCATCATATATTGCTGTTATGGCATTTATTTTATCCTCTTTATGCTCTTGGTTTGTATTTTTAAGCCATTGTTTTAAGCATTCTTTTGTTTTGCTGTCAGCCATTTCCAAAGCTTTTAGCAAGAAGAAGGTTTTTTTGTTTGCTACAATATCTCCTCCTTTGTTTTTACCAAAAAGTTTGGGGTCGCCATACACATCAAGGAGGTCGTCCATTATTTGAAAGGCAAGTCCGATATTGACTCCAAACTCACTGATCAATTGGGCATCCTGCTTACTGGCTCCTCCAATGATGGCACCAGTTTTTAGGCTTGCACCCAATAAAACGGCTGTTTTGAGCCTTATCATTTCCATATATTCCTCTTGGCAAACTTCTAGGCGCGATTCAAATTCTAGGTCTAGTTGTTGCCCCTCACATATCTCTGCCGCCGTAGAGGAAAACAAATCCATAAGTTCTTTTAAGTAGACTTCTGGGCAAGATGCAATATGTTGATAAGCAAGTATAAGCATGGCATCGCCAGAAAGAATAGCCGTATTTTCGTTCCATCGTTTGTGTACAGAGTCTTCTCCTCGGCGTTTGTCGGCCTTGTCCATAAGGTCGTCGTGCATGAGGGTGAAGTTGTGAAAAATCTCCCAAGCAATGGCCGATGGCATTACTTCCTCGAAGTCTTCTTTCCACATATTATATGAAAGTATGCACAGTACAGGTCTAATTTTTTTACCCTTAAGTTCCAGTATATATCTTATTGGAGAGTATAAGCCTTCAAATTTTTCAGGATAATTAATATTGCCTACAGCAATATAAACCAAATGAATGGCCTCATCGAAAGAAATCATAGTTTGTTTTTTAGAATCCAAAAGTAGTTTTTTATTTTTGCATATGCAAATATTATTCTATGTAAACTCTATAATCTAAAATATAAGGCCAATTGGTATCGTATTTTTATAGGTTTGCCAGATTTTTTTCCAGGACTCCACATTGGCATCATAGCCAATACTCTTAGAGATTCCTTATCCAAGCTTTCCTCCACTCCTTTTATAAGGCTTAAATCCGAAATGCTTCCGTCTTCATTTACAATAAAAGAATAAACTACCCTTCCCTGTATACGATTGGAATATGCCTTTTGTGGGTATATGATATTGGTATATATAAAACGATTGAGACCTGCAAGCCCCCCTGTAAATTCTGGAAGAATATCACCTTCTTGCGTTTCCTCTATTGAGTAGTCTTCTGTTTTTTTTATTTCCTCAACAAGGGCATCTTCTAAAATGCTTCCTGCTTCTTGTTCCCTTTTATCTACTTCTTGCTCCAATTCTACAAGCTCTTGGTGGTCTTCAAGAATATTAAAGTCGTCGTTTTTAGTGTTTTTTGGGGGTGTAGGTTCTATGGTTTCTATAGATTTGGGGGCAATGTGTGGCATGTTGTTGCTAGGGCTTTCAAATATATATTCGCTTATATAATCATCTTCCATGCTACTTAGTGGTTTTGAGTAAGGGTCATAATTATTTGAATGTGAGTTGATTTTGATATTTATAATAATAAAAAAAAAGCAGATAGCAGAAATAAATCCAATCAATAGGAAGAAAGGTCTTTTATTTTCTAGGCTTGCATTGGGTGTTTTTTTTATTTCCATTTTCAAATAATGAGCTACAAATTTAGTGTTAATCAC
>BHEP01000084.1 GCA_003851245.1 Bacteroidales bacterium
AGACTCCGAAAGAAGAATACAACAGAGCGGCATAAATCGAGAATAAATTTTTCGAGCTCGAAGGGTCGGCTCCAAATTTATTTCCCGATTTATTCCCAGACGAATGAGGAAACAAAAACTATCTTAAATCGAGTAGATTTCTGTCTTGACAATTGGGAGTATCATATGGGACTCAACGGCTTGGCTGGAATAGGTGTAAGTATTATATATGAATTGGAAATGTTTGAAAATGTAAATGAATATAATTATGAATAGATTACTACTTATTTTTCTAATCGTTTTTGTGAGTTTTGATGGGATTGCTCAAAACCTAACACTCACAGGGCATTTGGTTTCGGCAGAAGATAGCACCTCCATTGAGGCAGCTAATGTTTTTATATGGAGAGATAATGAGATTGTATCAAGTACAATATCAGACAAAAATGGACAATTTCAAACGCATGACTTACTAGCTGGGACCTATACAATAAAAGCAACTCATATGCTTTACGATTCGTTGACAATAGCTGTTTCTAATCTATCTAGCAATACCAACTTAGGGAAAATATGGTTTTATACCAAGTTCAACTCGCTTGATGAAGTCTCTGTTACGACAGCTAGTACTATTGTAAAAATAGATCGCCAACTATTTTTCCCATCTCAAGAAGACCTTAGGAAAAGTTCGAATGGTGTAGATCTTATTGAAAATTTGGGTATCACTGGACTTATTATTCTAAAAAGCGATAATTCAATAGTAGGAGAGCGGGGCGGTTCTATCCCAATTAGAATCAATGGGGCTCCAGCCAACCCTAAAGAATTGTTAGCGATAGATCCAAAGAATGTTATCCGGATCGAATACCATGATTTCCCTTCTCTTCGATACGGAAATGCCGAGGGGCTTATAGATATTATAGTTCGCCAAAGAGAAGATGGAGGTCAAGTAGTGTGGAATTCGCGTAGTGCATTCGCCCTCCCTTGGGGTGATGCCTATTTTAGCACAAAGCTAAATCGTGGCAAATCGCAGTGGGGCATAAGTGCGGCCTATACGCTTCATTCTTACAAAAAAAACCATCAGTCGCGAGAAGATGTTTATGTGTATAGCGATGGTCAGACAATTGCACGAGAACTGGAAGGAACTCCATCCAAGTTTAAGGAATACTATGTCGATGCCACAGCCTTTTATAGCTATTCTATACCCGATAATTTATTATTTTCGGCCAAAGTCTTATACAGTATGTGGGATGAAAACCCTATAACGTTGAGGGGCAACATAATAGAGAAAAAATCAACACTTGCCAATACTCGAACAATCCATTTGACAAATGAACAAACACACAAAGAAAACAAGCCCTCTTTTGACTTGTATTTGCAAAAGAAATTACCTCAGAATCAGATTATCGCAATCAATGTTGTTGGTTCATCTTTTAATATAACAAGAACGCAAGAGATACTTGAAGAAGAGGGAGGAGTACCCCTAACAGATATAACTTCAATTGTGGATGGCAGCAAATACTCCATTATTGGTGATGTTTATTTTGAAAGAGAATTCTCTGAGGGTAAACTTTTGGCTGGTATAACACATACTTATGGACATTCGGAGAATGATTATTCTGGCACTACTCTTTATCAATCTATTTTGCGGGCCAACAATACGTATACTTATCTGGAGTGGTATGGCAAGATAAAGGAGCTAACTTATGGCATTGGCTCTGGTTTAACATTCAATAGTCAGAGGCAAGAAAACTATGCAAATAGAAACGATACCTATATCAATCCGACAATAAGGATGAGCTATCCGTTGAGGAAAAACACTCAACTCAGGTATCAGGGCAAGGTAATCATCAGAAATGCACAGCTTGGAGAAACAAATGCTGTTGAGACACCTCTTGATGCTTACCTTTGGTGGCGAGGGAATCCCAATTTGAAGCCTGTCGTAAATTACATGAATACCCTGTCCTTAAGTCAGAGCATTAGAAAGGTGAGAGTGAATTTTGACATATTTGAAAGCTATACACCAAAAGGAATCATGAACAATTATTTTGAAGAGGGGGGCAAACTGATTTCTCAGCAAATAAATGGAGATGCTATTCATCATCTACACATTACTGGAGGAGTAGGTGTGAGGTTGATGAAAGATCGTTTAAACCTCAATGCTAGTGGCGGATTGAGATGGATGCAGTCAAAATCCGAGTTTTTTAATCATATAGAACGCTATTGGACGGTTTCGGGCAATGCCAGTTACAGGGTAGACAATATAACCTTTTGGGCAAGCATATCACCCAAAAGACATAATCTAATAGGGGAATCTCTTTACAAAGCCTCACAGCTTATTTCGGCAGGAGCCGATTATAGGCGCAAGGAATTGACTATTGGACTGGGGTATATGACCTACGGCCAGGAATACACTTCCGAGAGGCTAAAATTGAGCAAGTATTATCAGAACCATACAAGATCTTATAACTCTGATTTCCAGAACTTACTTTATTTGCGCCTTTCATGGAATTTCAATTTTGGGAAAACATACAAAGCTCAAAATAGGCTTCAATATAAAGAAGATACCGACAGTGGTGTGACCAAACAAGGCAACAACTAATTGTAGCTTTATTTGACTAAGGGTAATAGATCGTAAAATGCGAATGTAATTTCTTAAGAATCACAATTGAAGCTGCTAAGTTAAATTTAAAGCCAACATATATGATGAAAATTTTATTGTTATCTTATAATACTCCCCAATAACTAGACAGCTCATTAAGATAATAATCGTACATTTACGTTTTAAAATTTTATTATGACAACAAGAAAAAAATTTAGCGCCTAGTTTAAGAGCAAAGTAGTCTTAGAATCATTAAAAGAGCGAGAAAGTTTGGAGAGTTTATCCAAGAAGTATGAATTACTCCCGACTCAGATTTCAGCATGGAGAGGTGAGGCAGTAAAAAATTTCGCACAAGTTTTTTCAAAAGAAAAAGCATCGTCATCCAGCAATGCAGTGGACACTCAAATTTTATATGCCCAGAAAGGAGTGGATTACACTCCTTTCTATGGGGTTCTACGCTTTACAGCCATTATTGATTTGCACAGTCGCTACGTCGTAGGCTGGTCTGTATCTAATACTATTTTTCAATACCGATCAGGGAAGTCAATTTACTAGCGATGTATTTATTAAAGTGCTTACAGATAATGATATAAAAATATCTATGGATTATCTTTGCATGAAGGCTTGGAAAAATATTTCTGTCTTGACAATGGGGAGTATCATAATTTCAGATGCTGATCAAACCACCTAAAAAACTCTCTTTGAAAAAGAACTCCATTTTGTGGCTGCGCTATCCAATGATTTTCGTTGGGATATACCAGCATACGGGAGGGAATGCCCCTTAGTTGTGCAGCATTAAAAGCCATCATGCCTTGCGATGCCAAAATGCGGTAGTCCAACTCCCCATGAGTAATCATAATGGGAGTGTCCCAATTCTGCACAAACTTGTGCGGAGAATTGTCAAATGAGCGCTGAGCCACAGCATTGGACTTATCCCAGAAAGGGCCACCCAGATCCCAATCGGCAAACCACATTTCTTCGGTTTCCAAGTATTGAGCCTCGGTATTGAAAATACCAGCATGCGACAAAAATGCCTTGAAACGCTTGTTGTGATTTCCTGCAAGCCAGTATACCGAAAAACCTCCGTAGCTAGCACCTGTACAGCCTAGGCGAGTTTCGTCAACAAAACTCTCCTTGCTCAAAGCATCAATTGCCGAGAGGTAGTCTTTCATGTTTTGTCCGCCATAGTCCTTACTTATCTGTTCCAACCATTCTTGTCCAAAACTTGGAAGCCCTCGCCTGTTGGGAGCAACAACGATATATCCATTGGCTGCCATCATTTGCAGATTCCAACGATAGGACCAAAACTGACTTACGGTGCTCTGAGGCCCCCCTTGACAATATAAGAGTGTTGGATATTTTTTTGTGGGGTCAAACTTTGGAGGATACACCACCCAGGTAAGCATCTGCTTATTGTCGGTAGTAGTAATCCAACGCTCTTCTACCCTTCCCATTTCCAATTGGTCGAGAATATGCGCGTTTTCACTTGTGAGCTGTTTGGCTTCCTTACTTGAAAGATCAATAGAAAAAATTTCGTTGGGATACGACATAGAATGACGCAAAGAAAGAATCTGTGTATTGGCAAAACATACCGAGGCGTAGTCGTGGCAACCTTCGGTAAGAGTGGTCATTGCCTTTGTGTGTGTATCGATTGCAAAAAGCTGTGTTTTAGCCTCCACACAAGCGAGCATATAAATGGTTTTGCTATCGCTATTCCACGCAAAATCATCGGTATTGTTGTCGAACGTTTCTGTCAAATACTCCTTCTCTCCCGTCGCCAAATCCATTACAAACAAGCGGTTCTTGTCCGATTCATAGCCCCCTCTTTCCATACTCAGCCACGCAATTTTTTGTCCATCGGGCGAAAAACTTGGATTTATGTCGTAGCCCATCATGCCTTGTGTAAGGTTGCGGGTTTGCTTGCTCTCCAAATTATAAAGATAAATGTCGGAGTTTGTAGACTGTGCATACTCCTTCCCAGTTTTTTTGCGAGATGTATAGGCTATAGATTTGCTATCGACACTCCATGCCAATTGCTCGGTGCCACCAAAGGGCTTGAGGGGAGCTTCAAAAGGTTCGCCTTCCAAAAGATCTACAATATTGCGGAGTCCCTCATTTGTGAGCTCTGCCACAAAAACATGGGGAATGCTCTCTACCCACTCGTCCCAATGTTTGTACATAAGGTCGTCGACAATACGACCACTAGCCTTTTCTAAGTCGGGATATTTGTCATTAGACCTTTCTCCATATTTTATGTCTGATATAAAAAGAACCTTAGTGTTGTCGGGGGAATAAATAAAGCCTTGAATATCTTTTTCTGTATTGCTTATTTGTTTTCTATCGCTGCCATCAGGATTCATTTCCCAGATCTGACTTTTTCCATCTTCATTGTATAGAAATGCAATTTTACTTCCATCTTTTACCCAGCAAGCGGAATTTTCGCCCTTGGGAGTGTTGGTAATCTTTTTATTGTCGGAGCCATCCATTTTCATAACAAAAAGTTCTCTATTCTTTTTGTTGAGTTGAATGTCGGTGTAGGTCACTCCATAAAGTATCTCTTGCCTTTGTGGAGAATATTGTATGTCGCTAACTTGTCCAAAAGAGTGCAATATTTCTGGCGTCATCAATCCGTTTTCGGCCTTTATTACTGCCCTTCCTATGGTTTGGTCGCTCCCCCTCGTTACAGAGCCTTTTTTTTCTGTTTGCCCACTACCACAGGCACTGAGCAATCCTGTTGCTAGCATCATTGAAATAATAATTTTTTGTTTCATAATTTTATACATAGTTTCATAAACTTCAAAATTCTTTAAGTTTCTTATACAACAAGCGCACAGGAAGCCCCATCACGTTGTAGAAAGATCTTTCGAGATGCTCTACACCAATATAACCAATCCATTGCTCAAGACCGTATGCACCAGCCTTGTCATGTGGTTTACAAACCTCGAGATTGCAGTTTGGCGCTTATTTGGGTTCAAAGTTAGTTTTTATTTTTAAATTTAATTGTCATTTAGGAATTTTTACAATATCTCTTAGGCAGGCTTGTTGCTAGTGTGTATTAAAGTGCTGACTTGAGTATGTAGAAAGACATCTTGCTTGCTAATTGAACTTGGTTTGGATATATTTGTTTGAATATTGGGCTTGATGTTCAAAATTGAGGATGAAAGTGATATAATAAGAGGTTTTAGGCAGTTTGAAGAACAGTGGTCAAGAATGGAGTCTAAAGGCAATATATAATTTATGAGTGCTATTGCTGCCACCAATCATTTTTTTTTCATACCTTTGCCTAGTGCATATTTTATAAAACAAATATCATGTACAAAACATAAGATTTAAGCAAATGAAAATACTTACCACTACCCTACTATTTATCTCTGTGTGTATCTCATGCACGCAAGCACCGCCCCCAGAGGCGTACGGGCCAAGGCCAAATCAACAACAAATGTTATGGCACGAAACAGATTTTTATGGAATGATCTGTTTGTCAACAATTACCTATGTCGACAAGGAATGGGGCTATGGAGATGAGCCCGCAGAATTATTTAACCCCAGCAAGTTTGATGCAAAAAAAATGCTCAGCCAGATGAAAGATGCTGGAATGAAAGGAGTGCTTGTTGTTGCAAAACACCATGGAGGCTTCTGCTTATGGCCAACAGCTACTACCGAATATTCTGTTAAGAACAGCCCCTGGAGGGATGGCAAAGGCGATATGATTCAAGAATTTGCCGACGCAGCAAAAGACCTGGATATGCGATTGGGTCTATATCTTTCCCCTTGGGACAGAAATGATGCCAGCTATGGAACGCCCCAATATATCGAACATTTTCGCAGCCAGCTCACCGAATTGCATACAAATTATGGCGAACTGTTTCTATCTTGGTTTGATGGTGCAAATGGGGGCGATGGTTATTATGGAGGTGCTCGCGATAAAAGAGAGATAGACCGCACCTCCTACTACGATTGGGACAATACTTGGAATATTGTGCGCAGATTGCAGCCCAATTCCTCCATCTTTAGTGATATTGGTTGGGATATTCGATGGGTGGGCAATGAAAAAGGCTTTGGAGGCGAAACTTGTTGGGCTACATACACACCCAAGGGACTGATTGATGACGACAAACCAGGAAATGGCTTTGTAAAAGATTGGCTGGCAACAGAAGGCAATAGGGATGGAAAATACTGGATGCCTGCCGAATGCGATGTACCCCTGCGCCCAGGATGGTTTTATCATGCCAGTGAAGACGATAAGGTAAAATCGGCTGAAACCTTATTCGATCTGTATTTCAAATCCATTGGTAGATCCTGTGCCTTCGATTTGGGCTTAGCTCCCAATACTGATGGAGAATTACACGCCAATGATGTGGCAGCCCTAAAAGGTTTGGGCGAATTGATTCGCCAAACTTTCGACACCAATTTGGCGAGTAAGACAAAAGCAAAAGCCAGTGCAAACGATTCCCGTTCGTCGGCCTACAATGCAAGCAAGCTAATTGATGGCGATAAAACAAGTTTTTGGTCGCCTTCCGACGAAATAAAAGAGGGTGTCATTGAGATAGAATTTAAGGAAGCTACCTTATTCAATATCGTTTCACTTTCGGAATACATCCAATTGGGGCAGCGTATTGATAGAATTCAAGTGCACTACTTTGATGGCACAGACTGGCTCCTATTTTCCCATGCCACCTCAATTGGAGCCAAACGCCTGCTTCGCGAAATGCCTGTAAAGGCAAACAAAATAAGAGTCTCAACATGGGGCCCTGTTTGTCCGGCACTCTCAGAAATAGCGGTGTATTTAGAACCCGAACGAATGAGCATGTATCTTGTAAAATGAGATCTCAAAGGAATGCTTTGGTTTGAAGATGTGAGTTATACGCAATAAAATTTTCTACACAACAGACGGAAGCGAGCCAAATAGCAAATCCAATGAGTACTCATCGGCACATATAGATATGAGCCATGGAGGGGTTTTGAACATTAAGCCGAAATGGCGGATAGAAAAAGACGGAAATCACAGCTTCTTTAGGTTGAAAAGAAATTCCAAACCCCCTCCTCTTCTATTTTTTACAGCAATCTCGCCTTTGTGAAAAAGTACAGCATTCTTTACTATAGAAAGTCCTAATCCCGATCTTCCTGTATCGCGAGTACGCCCTTCGCTAATCCTATAAAAACGCTCAAAGAGTCGTCCTAGATACTGATCTTCTACGCCCTTGCCTGTATCTACGAAAGAAAAATAGTAATAATTTTCATCTTCCATATACATATCTACAACAATACCTACATTTTGTCCTGCATAAGCTACTGCATTTGTTGCCAAATTGTTGAAAATTGATTTTATTAGTGTACGATTGCCCTTTATTTCCACATGATAGTTTACTTGAATTTCAAAGAAAATATTTGCCTCATTCAATTTAGGACTTAGGTCGTTTTTTATCTCTTCCAGCAAAGGCTGTACATGAATATTTTCCAACTCAAAATGTGCAGTTCCTTCCTCCATACTGCTTATCATAGAAATATCTTGCACCAGCTCACTAAGTCTAATTGCTTGGCAATAAGCTCTTTCTATAAATAAAATTCTTTTTTCTTGCTCCAATGTAGGCTGTGCTTTCAATGTTTCGAGATAGCCACAAATGCTACATATAGGCGTACGCAACTCATGGGCAATATTGCTTGTCATTTCTTGTTTGAGTCGGCGGGTTTTCTCCATCTTGGTAATATCATGAATGGTTATTTCAAAACTTCCATCATCAAAACGCATTGATTTGAGAATAAAATGTTTCCCATTTTTACTGATTTTGTCTTCAAACAGATTGCTGTTTGTTGGTGTTTTGTTGGAAATAAACTCTTGTAATTCAGAGAATAATGGATCTTCAAAAATAGTATACACACTCAGACTAGGCTCGTCGGTAAGAAAATTGAGTTGCTGTATGTAATGCGAATTAGCATATATCTTTTCACCTTGAGCAGTAAAAAAGCACAAACCTTCCTCGGTGGTATAAAAATGCTGAAGCAACTTCTCTCTTTCCATGGCAAGCTTTTCTTTACTACTATCCAATTGTTTGTAGAGGTCTACAATTTGATGACATATAGCACCAAATTCACCGTCGGGAAATGAAATTTCTTCAAAATTTGAATTCTCCCTTCGTGCCATGCTCACAAAATCTTTCAATTTATTGATAGAACCTGCAAAAGCACTGGAAATATAAAGCATAACAAAGACTACCAATAAGAACATGCCTGAGACAATGAAAAAAAAGTGAGCATCGGGTTTTAATGAATCTTCCATTTTTATATCATAAGGCATGGCAACACGGATTATATAACCTTCTTTGAAATGTTTGGCATAATAGATATATTTTCTTTGCATAGATGTTGAAAAACGCACATTACTACCGAAATCTCTCAAAAAAGCTTTTTTTATTTCAGGTCTCTCACTATGATTTTCCATCATTAAAGCTTCTGGCACATCGTTGTCAAAAAATACTTTGCCGTCGTCACGAACAATTGTCAATCTCAAATTGTTGGGAAATATAGAAATTATACTACTCAAATCATCTATTTGATTCAAATTTAGTTTTTTAATCGACACATACGCATGTATAAAATCCACATAAACAGATAGTTTGGACTCTAAATTCTCTGTTTTAAATGTTTTATTTCTATCATATTCAAGCCACAATATACTACTGGTAAAGAC
>BHEP01000085.1 GCA_003851245.1 Bacteroidales bacterium
CAACACCCGCAACCAAGTGCATTGCTTCTATGTAATGGCTTTGGGATACAGCGGATTAGGGCAAGATGATAAGGCCGAAATGTGCTACAATAAGGTAAAGGCATTGGATATGTACAAGCAGGTATATAGGAAATGAAGGAATTAATAACAATTAGCGAACAATAAATAATGAATCACAAACAATAGACCTTCGCCGAAGGTCGTAATAATTACATTTATGAAAACAAACTGGATTTTACTCTTTCTCGCAATGGCCCTTTGTTCCAAGGGGCAAAACATAGAAAGAACCCAACAAGGATGGAACATCAAAACAAATGCCTCTGTCTATCAGCTTGCCCTTACCGAAAACGGTAGGCTCGTACCCTCTTTTTATGGAGATAAGGCACAGTCAAGCCAATTCAGAGAGCAAGACCGAATAAGGCAGAATGGTCCCTTTGCATTAGAAGAAATTCCTGTTAGAGGAAGATATGCCGACAAGATTCCTACTTTGGAACTAATATTTGGCGACAACACCAGAGATTGCGAACTCCAATACATCGGCTCGCAGATCCTAAACCAAGCAGGGCGCGAAGTGTTGGAGATTATACAAAAGGATAAGTTTTATCCTCTCTCGGTCACTTCTTATATTCGTGTATTGCCTGAATACGACATATTAGAGAAATGGATAGTACTCAAGAATACATCTACCAATAAGAAAGACATCATTCTTGTAGAGAACCTACAGTCTGGATCTATCTACCTCCCTTCCGACAGGTACTACCTTACCCATCATTCGGGGCAATGGCTTAGAGAGTTCCAACTTCAAAAAACCGAACTCACCGCAGGCATTAAGCGTCTTCAATCCCGCGATTTCTTCTCTTTTCAAAATACTCCATGGTTTGCTATAAGCACAAAAGAGGGGCTTGCTGATGATAAGTCAGACTCGCCAGTATGGTTTGGGCAGGTTCATTATAGCGGAAACTGGTCAATAGATTTAGAATCAACACATAGCAACCATCTGCAAATAGTGGGAGGTATCAATTTTTGGGATACAGAACTTTCGCTAAAAGCTGGAGAGAGCTTCTCTTCTCCCAAATTTAGTGTAGGCTATACCTCCAAAGGTACAGACGCAGCAGCTCAGCTGACCCACGATTATATCAGAAACGAGATACTTCCTGAAAAAACCAAAGAACAAATTCGTCCAGTTTTATACAATAGCTGGTATGCCACAACCTTTGATGTAGAAGAAACGCATCAAATGGCCTTGGCAAAGAAAGCAAAAGAACTGGGTGTTGAATTGTTTGTGGTAGATGATGGATGGTTCAAAGGGCGCAAAACAGATCATGCAGGATTGGGCGATTGGGAGGTAGACAAGGAGAAATTTCCCAATGGATTGAATCCTCTCATCAAGCAAGTAAACGAACTTGGTCTCGATTTTGGAATTTGGGTAGAACCCGAAATGATCAATCCCAATAGTGATCTATATCGCAAACATCCTGATTGGGTCTTGCATTTTCCCAACAGAGAAAAAACCGAATGGCGATACCAATTAACACTCAACCTTGCGAGAGAAGATGTCTACAAATATCTCCTAACATCGATGAGAAATTTACTCAAAGACCACAACATCAAATTTATAAAATGGGATAGAAACCGTGGCTTATCTCAGCCAGGATGGCCTTCGGCTCCTCTTGCCATGCAGCGTGAAATGCGTTTGCGATATATGGACAATCTTTATAAAATGATTGATGAGCTTAAAACAGAGTTTCCTCACGTGTTATTTGAGACCTGCTCCAGTGGTGGTGGGCGACCAGATTTAGGCATGCTCGAGCGAATGGATCAAACTTGGGCAAGCGACAACACCGACCCTATCGATAGATTGTTTATTCAATATGGTTATTTGAGTGCCTATCCTGCCAATACCATGGTTTGTTGGACCAATAAGTCTGATGCTCACAAAGTAAACTTTGATGAAGAATTTATATTCGACGTTGCCATGCAGGGAGTCCTTGGCATAGGGCAAGATATTACCAAATGGGGCGAAACACAAACACAAACAGCTCAGGACAAAATAGCAGAATACAAACAAATAAGAGACCTAATTCAAAAAGGAAAAGTGTGCCGTCTTAAATCGCCTTTTGAAGGAAGTAAGGTAGCACTTCAATATACCTCCAAGCAGGCAGATAGAAGCATAGTAATGTGTTATAATTTGGGAGAAACCACAGAGGGCTCGACCAATGAAAGCAGACAGTCCAAGTATATTAAACTAAATAACTTGGTGCCTACGGCAAACTATAAGATTGAAGAAAAAATCTATACAGGCGATTACCTCATGAACATCGGTTTACTATGGCCTTTAAGAGGAGCATATACAAGCAAAATCATTAAGCTTCAAAAGATATAAGAGTTCGTTTATTACAAATCTTTTAATTATTATATAATATGAGTATGAAACACAAATTATTAATAACATTATCCTTATTCCTATTTATCGCAATAGGAATGCACGCACAAATGCGCAAGGTAGAAGGACGCATCATTGATTCCAACAAAGAACCATTAATTGGAGTCAGTGTGCGCATTGAAGGTACCACAAGGGGTACGGTAAGTGATTTTGATGGGCGTTTTAGTATAGATGCCAGTGAACAAGATGTGCTTCTGTTTACCTACATTGGCTATATTGAGCAAAAACAAAAAGCCAGCAATACCTCTTTAGCAATTATATTGCAAGAGGATACTCAAACACTCGATGAGTTGATAGTGATAGGCTACGGCACAGTAAAAAAAACAGACCTCTCAGGATCAGTGAGTCAAGTGAGTGCCAAAGACATTGCCAAAATGCCATCAGCCAACCTTAGTCAGGCCCTGCAAGGAGCAAGTAGTGGACTCTGGACTAATGAAAATGACCGAAGTCCAGGAGCAGAAGTTCAATTGCAACTCCGCGGAAGCAATTCCTTTGGCGGCAATGCTCCACTGATCATTGTCGATGGTTTTCCTCTGCCGTCTTCGGCAGGAATGAGCTCCCTCAATGTCAACGATATAGAAGCTGTGAGTATTCTCAAAGATGCTTCCTCCACAGCCATCTATGGAGCCAGAGCCGCCAATGGCGTGATACTAGTAACGACTAAAAGCGGAAAGGTAGGCAAGGAGAGCATTGAAATAAGTATCTACAATGGATTCAGGTCTTTTGGCGATAATATAGAGATGATGGATGGAGCTTCCTATGCCCAGTTGAGACGTGAAGCCTATGCAAATGATGGAAATGAAGCCGTCTTTCTTCCCCAGGAATTGGCTTCCCTGCAAGCAGGAGCATACACCGATTGGTGGGACTTGATGTCGAAAGACAATCGATTGACTCAGAATTACCAGCTCTCCTTTAGTGGGGGAAATGAGCGCACCAAAGTACTGGTAAGCGGCTCTTTCTTCAAAGAAGACGGCATTATCAACAACACGGATTTTATTAGAGCCACTCTACGAGCAAATATCGACCAAAAGATAGGCAAAGGATTCCTATTTTCTTCACGCACCAATCTTAGTTTGCAAAGCGGAAAAGGTCTCACTGGCGAAAGCCAACTTTATCCAGCTTCTGTAGGAAACCCTCTATCCCCACTAAGAGATGCGAATGGAGAATATTACACCATGATGGTGGGAGTAAGTAGCACTCCTCTTCCCAATCCCGTAGCATACAATGAGGGAATAAAATCAAACTACACACAGCCACTAATCAATACAGCTTTGAGCCTAGAATATCAGGTGATGGATGGATTTAAAATAAAAACACAACTCTCGGGAGAGATCGACAGTTGGAAGCAGCACTTTTATGTGCCCATAGCATTGAGCGCCAACCATACCGAAAGTGGACGCGTATCCAATGGCTTTGCCCAAATAAGCAATACTGTGAATTACAACTGGATCAGTGAGACCTTTGCTTCATACAACAAGGATTGGGGCAAACATGGAATAGATGCCATAGCCGGATTTTCGGCACAAGCCAATCGGTGGGAGTCGGTGGTAGCATCAGCATCAGGATTTAGTTACGATCTTTTTGAAACCAATAATCTGGCAGAAGGTTCAGGTCCTGCACACAAACCAGGCTCGGACTTGAAGGAGTGGAGCATGATGTCGTATTTTACAAGGGCAGTATATCGTTTCAATGACCGTTATATTTTTACAGGAAATGTGCGTGCCGATGGGTCTTCTCGTTTTGGAGCCAACAATAAATGGGGCTATTTCCCTAGTGCCGCCTTTGCCTGGAAAGCTGGTGAAGAAGACTTAGTAAAGAATATAGCGGCTATAAGCGATCTCAAGTTCAGAGCTAGCTATGGATTGTCTGGAAATGCCAATGCGGTGGGTATATATGTAACTCAGCCCAAGATGGCAAGGGCTCCTTATAACTGGGGAGGTTTAGAAGCTCCAGGATACTACACCAGTGGAATGCCTGCACCAAACTTAAAATGGGAAACAACCAAACAGCTGGATTTGGGCCTAGACTTCTCCCTATTTAGCAAGCGCTTGAATGTAGCTTTCGATTATTATATAAAGAATACCCACGATTTGATCAGAGAAATACCAATGCTTGCCGTTTCTGGCTTTGGCAGTGGATTGGCAAATATGGGTAGTCTGCGCAACACAGGGGTAGAGCTCAACCTACAAGCCGCCATTGTGAGCAACCATAAATTTTCGTGGATCTCTACGCTCAATCTTTCGCACAATAAAAACAAGCTAACTTCCCTAGGCGACGGCACACAGCAAATAGGTACAGAACATTGGGTGGGTCGACCCATAGGCATAGGAAGCCGCTACATGGTAGAATCTGATGGTATATGGCAGACCAATGAAGCTGCCGAAGCTGCCAAATATGGCAACGTGCCTGGAGATGTCAAATACGTAGACGTAGATAAAAACTATAAAATAGACGATAAAGACAGGCAATTTATTGGCAACTATACGCCCAATTTATTTGGATCACTCACCAATGCCTTTGCCTACAAGGGCTTTGATCTAAACATTTTTGTTACCTTTGAGCAAGGTAGAGATGTGTATAATGGATCAAACTTCAAACTCCTCTCGGGCGATGGTATCTACAACAATAGAGTAGAGATGAACGAAAGGTGGACACCCACCAATCCTAGTAATAAGTATCCTAGAGCCTCTAAAAACTTGTCCAACAGAATGAGCTTTATGTCGACCGAGTTTCTTGAAGATGCTTCGTTTATAAAACTCAAAAACCTTACCATAGGGTATACCCTTCCTCAAAGTGTATTGCAAAGCATAGGAGTCAAAGGCTTAAGGCTCTACGCCACAGGATCAAACCTCTTGATACTAACAAAATTTACAGGCACCGATCCCGAAGATGGTGATATGGGAAATACCGCAAGATCTTTTCCCTATCCTTCAACTAAGATGTACACTTTTGGACTTAATATGCAATTCTAATCATCAATCAACTAATCAATCAATATGAAAACTAAAATATATTTGCAAACTTATCTACAAGCATATCTATTGTGGGGTTTTGTCGCTAGTTTATCTCTCTTTTCTTCTTGCGAGTTCTTGGACGAAAAGCCCAAGACCTTTATTACGGAGCAAAACTTCTTTAAAACCGAAGCCGATGCCGAGTCTGCTCTCAATGTTGTGTATCGTGGCCCTCAAGACAGGTATGGTGTTGCCCTTTGGGGCGGAGCACATTGGTTTGAGTGGGCTACCGACGAATGCTATCTCACTACAGCCAATTCGCATGCCTATCACAATGAGCCTAGCTACTTGAAAACCAATTTCAACGCCTCTTCCGCCATGCCAGAAGGTTTTTGGTCCCATACTTTCAATCACGTAAAAGATGTAAATTTCTACCTGCAGCAGGTAAATAATGTGCCCATGAGCGATCCAAAAAAAGATATAGGAAAGGCACAGGCAAGAGCTATTAGGGCGCTGCTTTATTTCGATGCTGTACAGATATTTGGGGATTTGCCACTCATCCTTACTCCCGAAACCGAGTCGAAGGTCTTAAACGCCATGTCAAGAACCAATAAGGTTGATGTATACAAGTCCATAGAAACAGACCTGCTATATGCAATGTCTATTCTTCCAAACCTATGGACAGGCAATGATCAGGGGCGTATCTCAAAAGGAGCTGCTGCAGGATTGCTCGCCAAGGTGTATATCACTTGGGCAGGTCACCCTATAAAAGATGAGACCAAATATGACGAAGGTCGAAAGCTACTAGAAAACCTTATTGACAAACAAGAATACGGCTCACAATACGCGCTCTTTTCTTCATACGAAGAGGCTTTTCTGGAGGCCAACATCCCTGGCAAAGAAAGCGTGTGGACTATAAATTTTACTAAAGGTACATTCGGTCAAGGTTCAGACATGCACACAAATAATGCTCCCTTAGAGCTTTATTACGCATCAGGCATGGGTCTCACCAGAGGGGGAGGTTGGAGCAATGGACTGCCCACTGAGGGTTTTTATAATAGCTATGAGGCAAATGATGATAGATTTACATTCTCTTGGTGGACATCCACAGCAGATATTCCTAGTGAATATGCAGATGTATCACCTGCCATTAGCTTCTCGGCTCCTCATTGCAAAAAATTTAGAGAACCAACGCCCAACAACAATTCTTTAAGGAATGGCATAGATCACTATGTGCTGCGTTATGCCGACCTACTATTGCTCTATGCCGAAGTGCTCAACGAATTGGGACAGGATTCAAAATACGACTATATCAATATGGTAAGAAACCGTGCAGGACTACCTGGCTTGTCGGCCATGAGTCAGGAGCAATTTAGAGAGCATATGTACAATGAAAGAGCTTGGGAACTGGCTTTTGAAGGCAATAGAAGATTTGATCTCATGCGCTGGGGAAATTATGTAGAGCGTCTCAAGATGTGGAATACACAAGCTGGACCCAATGCAATAAAGGGAAAACATGAACTATGGCCTATTCCTCAAAGAGAAATAGATATTAATTCAAATCTCAGTCAAAATGAAGCGTATTAATCAAAAAGCTACTGGGATCATAAAAAATACCAATGTCTGATTCAAAGAGTAGAATAAGCATCTGTCAATTTGGTGTTGTTGATCAGCACCAAATTGACTTGATCAGAATTCACAACAATAAAGGTGCTTTTGTTGACTTGATTAATTATGGTGCAGGCATCAAGGCCATAGTCATTCCCAATAAGGATGCTTTACCAATAAATAGGATTCTCGGTTTCGATACATTAGAGGAATATATAAATGACACCTCCTACGTCGGATCTACCATTGGGCCTTATGCCAATCGCATAGCCAATGCAGAGTTTAGCATCAATTCTAATAAATACAAGCTCTTTGCCAACGATGGTGTAAATTGCAACCATGGAGGATTCGATGGGTTCAACACAAAGATATTTGATTATAAATGCGACAACGACCGCGTTTGTTTTACCTATTTCAGAAAAGATGGGGAAGGAGGATTTCCTGGCAATTTGAAGTTTGATGTAACATACTCCTTCAATCACAATAATAGGTTGACAATCAAATACTATGCACAGACAGATAGATCAAGCATCCTCAGTCCAACAAATCATGCATACTTCAACCTTTCGGGAGGTCTAATTTCTGGTATTGACCATTCACTCACCCTGTTTTCAGATAGCTACCTAGAGTTTGACAAAAATTTCCTTCCCACTGGCACAATACAAAAAGTAGATAATACACCATTCGACTTTCGACAAAAAAAAATAATAGCACAAGCAATCAAGCAATTGCTCTCACAAAGCAGAGCCTTAAAAGGCTTTAATGAGTACTTTATTAAATCAGAAGCTTCTTCCAAGCTGCTGGCTAGCATCGAAGATCCAATCACTCAAATGCGCTTGGATATCTATTCCTCTTTCCCTGGTTGTCAATTTTATACTGGCGACTATCTACATTCTCCAAGTAAGGAAAAACGAGGTTTTCAGGCTTTCGACGGAATATGCCTCGAGCCTCATTATTTCCCCAATTTAAGACCATGCTCTACAGCAAGCAGCATACTTACACCCCAAAGTCATTTTCGTGAGCTGATTGAATATCAATTTGTTGACATATAGGTCGTTTTATTACTACCCTCTTGAGGTATTTTATGGTGAATCGGACAAAGGAATTTCAATAAATAATGCTTAGATTTGCAATGTTGTGATTTAGTTTATCATGACAAATTAAAGTTTATGTTTATGTATACACGTATTTTGACACTACAAAAAACCCAAGGCGACTCTATCTTTCTTTGGGGCGCAAGGCAAGTTGGTAAGAGCACCCTTTTGGAGCGTTTATTTCCTGATTCGCGTTACTACGACCTACTTAAAAGTGAAGAGTTTGAACGCTTCTTTCGTCGTCCTTCCTTATTGCGAGAAGAGCTTATGCAATGTAGTGAGAACGATTTGGTCATTATAGACGAAATTCAAAAGGTGCCACAATTGCTCGACGAAGTGCACTGGTTAATGAAGAATCTCAAAATACGATTTATCCTTTGTGGATCAAGTGCTCGTCAATTGAAGCGTTATGGAGCAAACCTCCTTGGAGGAAGAGCATTAAGGAGTGTTATGTATCCATTGGTTAGTACCGAAATACCTGATTTCGATTTGATGCGAGGCATAAACAATGGGATGATTCCACGTCATTACGAGGTAGAAAACCCCCAACGTAGGCTTCAAGCCTATATAGGGGATTATCTTAATGAAGAAATAAGGGCAGAGGCTCTCTCTCGCAATCTCAATTCGTTTACTCGTTTTTTAGAGATTGCCGCTCAGTGTAGTTCCGAGAAATTGATTGCATCATAGGCGAAGGACGTATTGCCATCGAATTAAAATCGAGCGAAGAGGTAAAGTCAAGACATACCAAGAGCTTAAAAGCATTTCAAGAGGAATATCCAAAAGTACGACTCATTGTCGTGTCTATGGATAAACACAGGCGCGAACTCAATGGAATAGAAATCATTCCCGCACTCGAATTTCTTAGCGATTTGTGGAAAGGCAAAGTGATCTAAAATATGCGGCTTCTTTTATAAATTCAAAACACCCTATCATTATGTTATCAATGAAACAATTTATTACTACAGGCATACTCTTACTTTTCTTGAGTGCCTGCAATTCGCCTAAAACAGATAAGATCGACCTCGCAGGAGAATGGACTGTCGTCCTCGATAGTACCGATGTAGGCAT
>BHEP01000086.1 GCA_003851245.1 Bacteroidales bacterium
GAGGAATAGGATGTCTATTCTCATCCCATGTCATAGGGTAATTGGTGCCAATGGTCAGCTCGCTGGCTATGGAGGCGGTGTGTGGCGAAAAAAATACCTCTTAGAGCTCGAAGCAGGGCAATTGTAGCTTACGTACATAAATCGGTCAGTAAACAATATTTTTTCAGAGACAAAAGGAGAGTTTAAGCTCCCCCTCCTCTTCTGAATGGATAAGTTTGCTAGGCTCTTCCTGCAAGGAAGGCTTGAGCCTTCCTTCTGTTTATCTCATAAACAACATCCGACGACACACATATTTTATTTACAGGATTGAGGTAGGTGCTTAAAGATTTGGCAATAACCATTGCAATTGGTATGCCCAGCACTGTAAAGCAAAGCACTATTATTTGCACAATGGCAGCAATGAGGTAGATAAGTCCAAATGGAAAATACAGAATCATGACTATGGTAGAATACCCTTTCCAGACAGGATTCTGTTCTATATTTGCGGCATCTTTGCTGGTCATACTGTTGCCACAGGGCCAAAAAAGGAATTTGCCCAATTGCATGAATCCCAATCCTACGGGAGCAGCAACCACGGTGAGGGTCAGTAGTAGGCCAAATAACCACATCCAAATAGCTGGTACCCATCCAAAACAGAAGGTGAGCCAAAGTAAGTTTCCTAGAGTTCGCATATTTTTTCTTTTTTTTATTTGATAATTGATATTTTTTTTATCATTCTGCAAAACGTTTCTGTACTCATCTGCAAAAAAGAAGCCACATGCAGAGTTGAGATTCTGTTTGTAGGCTCTTTGTATTTTCTTTGTTCCATAAAATACGAGCAGCGATTAAAGGCATCTTTTTTCCGACAAATATACTGAATAAATTCTTTTTCGGCAATGTATGTTTCGAGTATTTTTTTTGTCATATAATTTATCACCCACAGTATCGATTCAACAATTGCGATATCACTGTGTTTGTCTAACTTATTGAGCCTATCGTATGGCACTAAGATTATTATACTCCTCATTCTAAAAAGGGCTTATCACTGAATTGCTGAAAATTATTTGGATATTGGGCTTTTGTTGGGGGTGAAATATAATTTTAATGATATGTATAAATATTTGCTGCTAAATAGAGGATGTGTTGCATAAAATAATTATATTTGCGTACAGCACAATATTGTGTGCTTTATTTATTTTTCATCATGAACACTTTTTTTCAAATTAACAAAGACTTGTGTTATCGGCATTTCTAAATAAAAATAGCAGCAAGCGAAGATACTTTTTTTGATGCTTGGATGGGCGCAGTCATCCGCAATAATTTCCTTTTTGCAGGCGACAAGGTTCTTGTGCCGAAACGAGAAATGAGCTTGCGTGCACTGCTCAATCTTTGCAACTTGGGTACAGGTCATCCTATGTATAAATAACTGCGCAAGTTGCATGCCTCAATACTCCCAAATGAAAGAAACTCTAAATCAAGCGTTCTTTGTTGGGTATATGGGCACAACGACCTACTATGGCGATTGTTATGCTTACCTGCCCCTGCTGTTGTTTTTTCAAGATATGGGAGTGGAAAACGAGGTGGTGTACGGATTGGGTAGGTATGAGGTGGATGAGAATGAATGAGGAATAGCCAAAGGTGCCTATCCGAAAGAAAAATTAAAGAACATTATAAATGAGATTATTGACTTAAATTAATTAATATTATGCACAGCTATCACATTTTTTATTTTCCCTTTAAATGGGAGTTCCCAAATAAAAAGGATAAATTGTTTTCCGAACAAACAAAGCTCAGTTCCATTCCCACTGATAAGTTTAGCAATTGGGAGCGGACTCCAGAGATCAGTAAGGACACAGAAGCCAATGAACTCTACAATGAAAAAAACTATTTCTACGAATTTGTACACCCCCTTCTTTACGATACTAATGAGGAGGATTCTCTTGTTTTTCATTATGAGCGCAAGGAAACAAAAACAGGGGATGTGAGGTATATTTTCAATGTCCGAGACAAAAAAGAGTACAACTTAAAAGTTGATGCAATCAACCTCAATCTTTATTCTACGGGCGTGGGTGTTTTGTCTTTTTATTTGGAAAATCATACTTATGAAGACAAGGAGGATATTCTGACAATCAATCAATATGGAAGGAGGATATTTCCACCATTTATAGGCGATGTCGAAAATAGATATGAAATTGCAGAATTTATTGCCATTGAGAATCTTGGAGGTTCTAAAAATTACAAGGAAGATTTTACGAAATATACCAATAAAGATGCTTGGAAACCAGCCTCATTTATCGATGACCTTATTTCCGATTTATCTAGTGAAATAAATATCATTCCTGTTATCGACGATAGAATGTTTGTCAATTGCTGGTACCCCAATGATGATTTGTCGCTCAAGTATAAGGATAAAGATGAGCTCCCATTCAATGCCTATTTGGGGAAAGATGAGTTTTTATATAAATATATTTATGTTGATGTCAGTTCTATTACATGTAAAAATGACAGAATGATGAGTGATATTCTTCAAGAACAAACATACAAGCGCTGGCAAAAAGATGGTACCTTGTTTGGAATGTCACGTTACTCATTTGTAACTCTTACGAATCATGAGTTTTATGGAACGATTTTAGGGCCCCACATGCGAACCATTTATTCAAGAATGATAGAGATGGTTTTGGTGACCAAGGCATCTATTCTAAAATTCTCTATGGAGGTTACAGAGGTGAGTAAGTTGTCAAAGAAAGATCCTGCAAATAAAGAGCTTGTCGATAGAATTGCTTCTTTGTATAGGGAATACATTCATTTTATCAACCAATTTTATTTCAATGAAATAACCATACAAGATCAGGGTATTGAGCTGTACAATTTGATGAAGAAAACACTCAATATTAGCGATTATGTCAAAAGTTTGGGCGAAGAGATAGAGGAGTTGCACAGATATGTGGTGCTGTTGGAAGATCGAGAAAGGAATAAAAGGGCATCAGCACTAAATCTAATTGCAACTATTTTTGTTCCCGCAAGTCTCACTGCCGCCTTGTTTGGCATGAATTGGGCTAATGTTGGAAATTGTTTTTGGACGATGATAGCATTTGTAGTTATACTTGGTATTATAGGAAGCTTATTGATATTGTGTTTAACTAAAAAAAATAAATAATGAGTGAGGAGAATGTAAGATTAATTGGTGAGGCGGCGGCATCTGATGCGAGCCATCAAGCCGATAAAGAGAGTGAAGAAAAGTGTTGTTGTAAGAAAATTCCAAGGAGGATAGTATCAAAATTAATGTTTTGGCTATGCCTTGGCTTGTGTCTTGTAGGGCTTTCTTGGATCATTTGGGCATGTAAGATAGATTGCGGCAAGGGCTTTAGTGGATTGGCTCTTATTGCTCATTCTGTGTATTTGCTTGTTTTTGGTTCTCTTCTAATTGTTTTGTTACGTTCACTAACGCACCACAATAAACTAGAAGAAGCCAATAATGATCTGGTATTGAAAATGAAATGGGAGACATTTCAGTACAATTTGAAGGCAAAGGAGGCAGCTGATACAAAGCTTACAAAACTAGAAAAATCTATTGATGAAATGAAAATAGAAATTTCCGGATTGTCGAAAAAAGACAATGCTACGCAAAGTCTTTTTTACTTACAGGCATTGTCATTGTCGTCGCACAAAGAACCTCTCAGCGGGAAGGAACTTATAGACAAAATAAAAGAGATAAGAGATACTTTTGATAAATTGAATACATAAAAACATGTAAGCATGAGTAAATTAACAGTGAAATTAAAACAGCACACGCCACTGATTCATTTTCAGCACGAACAGGAGGGCGCTACATTGAGAGCCTCGGAGGTGAAACCGAAATTGGATAGGTTTATCCTGGCGAGGCTGGGTAAAGGGGATAGGGAAGCAGGGATAAAAGATGCTGAGGACAAAGGATGGCTTGTAGGTAGTGGGCAGCATCCTGCCTTGGATTATAAGATGAAATTTATCATTTCGGAAAAACCAAAAATTAGCATTATAAATGAAGTGGCTAAGGATAGGTCTGGTCAAGTCGAAGTTCGAATGCGGCCGTCAGACAAGAAAATTATTAATAAACTAAAACCTTATCCTTTGTTTTTTGCAAATATGGATGCTGATAATGAAGATCCCTCGGAGTATAAATGTTTTAGCTTCCTCAACAAGCAATTTGAAATGCAATTGTTTAGCTTCAAATCAGATCTAATTGAGTATTTAATATCTTTAAAGACCGAAGGTGAAAAGTTAAATTTGTTTGCAGATTTTTTTCAAAGGCATAATTTTGGAACTCGTCAATCCAAGGGTTTTGGCTCATTTTATATTGACAAAGAAGACAGCCTGTATGAAGAAATTGATTTGAAATATCGATTTAGTATTGATTTTGATCGCAACCTTATTTGGAAGGATTTATTTGATCCCATTGATCTATTATACAAATCTTTGCGAGGAGGAATAACTGAATTTAGAGGAGGAACAAAAAAACTTAGACCTGCAATTTCGATTTATGCAGAAAATCAAAATCAAAGCTGGGATAAAGACCTTATAAAAAGTGTTTTGTTTGAAAGAGGGCGAGCTAGAAGCGGGTACTTATTTAAAGAAATGCTGGGTTTGTCTACCAATGAGAATTGGATAAAACAGCTAGCAATTGTCACAAAATCTCATAAGGACAAGGTAATTGAGAGGTTTAAATCTCCAATATTTATCAAGCCCATCCAAGAGGATGGATCTGTCAATGTTTTTATTGATTCGGAGAAAATAAATCCTAAATATTGCGAAAAATTATTTATAGTAAGTAATAGGAATAATAGTATTGAGATGAGCACTCTCAGTTCAGATAAGAAAACGAATCCACATTTTGATCTAGATGAGTTTCTAGAGTTTGCTCTTTTAGACATGGATCTAAAAACAATTGAAGAGAAATTTTCTAGTTTGGCACAAATTTACAAAAAAATTAGACGTGGACATGAATAAAATGAAAATTAACAAAAAATACATTGGTATTACCATTGGTCCAATATATAAAACGCTATCAATGGCTAGCAAGCCTCGTCAATTATGGTCGGCAAGTTACTTGTTTTCTTATTTGATGAGAACATTAGTGGAGAAATTTCCATCAGAAAAAATTTGTATCTTGTCTCCTTTAGTCTCAAAAGATGAGAGTAGAAAGTATGGGCTATATCCTGATCGACTATTTGCGCATGTCGAAAATGAAATAAGTATTGAGGATGTAATAAAAGATACAAAAACTGAATTTGCAGAAAAGTTTGGGCCTATTGATTTTAAGTACTTCTCCATTTATTCAGCCGAAATTGAAGCTGAGGATGAGGCAGCTGCAATAAGAGAATTAAATGGTATTTTAGATGCTTTAGAATTGCACCAGCTTGCCTTGTTGGACTCTCAAGAGAAGTCAATTAGAGAATTGATTTTCAAAAGATATGATTCTCCTTTATTTCAAATTGCTTTTGGTGAAGGTACATTTCATATAGAATCTTTAAGTCAAATTTCATCTGCTCAATTAGAGCAAATAAATAAAACGAAATATTCAGGAGTGATAGACTCTGAAAATCGTAAAAATGAAAAACTAAAAAAGGAATCGATTGCTGCAAAAAATGTAGAAAGAGAAGGAGAATATAAAAAGTCATTGATCCTGAAAAAAGACAGGATAGGTGATGAAGATGACCTATTAATCAAATCCTTAAAAAAAGAATTTGGTGAAGAGTTTAAAACCTATCACAAATATGTTTGTATTGTGCATGCTGATGGCGACAATATGGGAAAAATATTCAACGATATTGATAAAGTAAAACATGTTGATGGTATAGAAAGCAGCCAAAGAGAACTTATCCGTACTCTTTCATGCCGTTTGGCTGGCTTTGCAGAGGAATCATGCAAGCTAATTGAAGCTTTTAAGGGGCTTCCTATCTATGCTGGCGGTGACGATTTGGTTTTTATAGCCCCTGTTGTGTCAAATGATATCTTAGGGAATCCTCAAACTATTTTTGACTTGGTAAAGACTTTGGATGATAAGTTTAATAGTTTGGGATTTAATAACTATTTTATTTGTAAAGATGGAGAGAAAAATACTCTATCTATGTCTTATGGTATTGCCATAAGCTATTATAAGTATCCTCTTTCTGAGGCTTTGGAAATGTCTAGGAATTTGTTGTTTAATACAGCAAAAAAAGTTAAAAATAAAAATGCCATTGCTTGGAATTTGATGAAACATAGTGGTTCTGTAGTGAGTGGACAATATTCTAAATCTGATGTAGGTTTTGTTGCCGCCTTCAACAATCTTTTGGAAAATATAGATGCAGGTGTTCTAAAACAAAATTATGTTTCTGCGGTAGCTCATAAAATTTCATGTAGTAATACGATTCTTGATATTATTAAGACAGCAAGCGAAAGTCTGCCGACAGAAGAAGATAGACTTTCTGTGTTGAAGCTGCGCCTAGATGCTTTTTTTGAAAAAACTTTGGAATATACGAGCAAAAATGCAGCAGGAAAAAGATACCTTGATGCAGTGCATGCTCTCTTGATGCACTTACTTCAATCAGAGGAAAAAATTGAAGAGATTACAAGTAATGTTTATGCAATATTGCGTACAAGTAAATTTATTAAAGGATTGGAGGAAGATCATGATGAATAAATCAAACGAAGAGAAGAAATATCGTATTACATTAAGACCTATTGATAAGTTCTATTTTGGAGGAGAAACAGGATTTGAAAGAGCTGATGAAGATGAAGTTTTTAATGAGAGTTTTGGTAGCTATATAGTGCATTCAAACATGTTTCCGCAGCAAACATCTTTATTGGGAATGATTCGTTTCTTAATTTTGTCGAATGATCCTAAAGCATTTGCAGACAATAAGATCATAGACAAGGAGTATGCAGCAAGATTGATTGGAGCTGAAACTTTTACTCCATCTAAAGATTTTGAATTTGGTGTAATTAAGGAATTATCCCCTTGTTTTCTAATGAGAAGAACTAAAAATGGAGCCTGGACTCAATTGATAAATTCTCCCATGGACTATTCTTTTAGTAGTATCAATTTTGAACAAGGAAAAATATGCCTAAGTTCGGAAAAAACCAAAATACCCACAATTAGCGGATATAAAGCCAAAAAAGGTTTGAAGCGACGCTATTTGGGAGCTGAAATAGAGTTGGAAGAATCAGATTTGTTTGTAAAAGATTCACGCATTGGAATAAACAGAGATTTTGAGTGTAAAACACAAGATAAAGCCTTTTTTAAGCAGATTTTTTATCGATTTGCCGACAAGAATAAAAAGAGTGAAAAACAAAAAGAAGAAGTAAATCAGGAATTGTGCTTTGCTTTTTATCTTACTCTTTCTGGTAGTTATAAATTGCCCTCAAACCAGATAGTTTCTATGGGAGGCGACAGCTCTTGTTTTTATTTAGAGGCTACTGAAGTTGGTGATACTCCGCTCTGTTTTCCTGATTATCCAAAAGGACCTGCGTTTGATTGTTACGGTAAAGT
>BHEP01000087.1 GCA_003851245.1 Bacteroidales bacterium
TCATTAATATTATTCTTCTCATAAAACTAATCTTATTTAATTTTTATCTGTATTTTTATTACAAATGGAATAACTCAATTCGTTAAGCATACCAATCAAAGGATAGAAAAATAATGTTTCTTCAATCCTTTCTGCATTTTCAACTTCTTTCTTTTTTAGTTCCCAACCATTTTTAGCATAAATATATAATTTATTACGACAGACTTCTTTTGCAATATCAACAGAGGCCGTATTGAGTTTATAGCCTTCGGAGGAGAAGGAAGGTAAAAGGTCAAAAATGAAATCGATAAACACCTTGACCTCTTCCACTGTATGATTAAGATAATCGTCATTGATTGCTCTATAGGTGTCACTTATATCATTACCATTATGTTGAATGACTGCATTCGTTCCATTGCTATGTAGAACAATTTTCTTTTTGTGTATATCTCCAAAGGATTCTGGATTCTCAACAAAGAAGCCTCCTTTACAAGTCGCCTCTTTCGGATTTTCTTTGTTGAGAATTATCTCTAAATTGTTGGCTGAATACTTTTCCCCATATATTTTCTCAAAAATCAACTTTGTATAGTTTTTCAAAATATCTTTATCATCCGTAAAAAATTGAATTACCCTTGATCCATTTCCGCTAAATGCAATTGTATCGGGCATATGCAAATTTTTAGCCTTCATTAATTTAGCCAAATGATAAATAATAGCCGAATAAAAGAATATGAATGTTATTTTTTGTGTTTCATCATTAATAAGTTTGCTTTCAAGATTGGCATTTTTTGCAAGATTTTCCCCCTCTTGTTTAACTTTCTTGTTATGCTTCAACGAAAATAGAAACGATGCAATATCAGCAGAAGATTTGTTTGCATATATTTTATCAAAAATTTTGAAGAGTTCATCGGTTGGACTTATTTTTGTTTCTAAGTCCTTCCTTATATTATTCCCAAACTGCTTTACAATACCATTTTCAATGCGATTGTTTTCCGCATACCCGTCACCAAATATTACATTTGCAGCAAAACGAAATGAAGTAATAAAATCAACTTCCCCACTTGTTGAAATAACAATATCTGTGGTGCCACCGCCAATATCTATTGTCACTAAATTATTGGTGTTACCATTTTTGATATAATATTCAAATGGAGCAACCGATTCTGTTATTGGAATTATATTCTTTTCATCTCCTCCAAAGTATTTTTTATAGGCAGCGTTCCATGAGTCTTTCAGTTTGTTATATCTCCCCCTTTCCATGCTTACAGGATAGAACCAGCGTATTTTGGTTTTTTCCAAACAACCATTTCCTATAATTACTTTATTACGAAGTAAATACATGATAGATTCAATATACACCCTTACTTGCTTTTGATTGTCGTCATTATCCGACCATTTCAAGTCTGTACGGGTCTTATTGTAATCAAAGCCTGGTCGTTTCTCGTATAGCTCATACATACTCGCCTTTTCGAAAGGATAAACGTCTTGCCAGTTAGTTTTTTCTCCATAAGAAAGAGTGGAACGCATAGGAAGTTTAAATTCTTCATCAGTATAGGCTGGAATATACTCTTCATCAAATACCTTTCTTAACTCATCTTCTCCTCCATGTAGACAATGAACTTGCTTTTCATCAATTGGCCTTTCCATGATATTGAAAGAAGAAATCTGTTTTCCATCCCCAATTTTATATTCAATATGCGTATTAGTAGTTCCAAAATCAATTGCAAATGTAAATTCTTGATCTCCATTTTTTAGTTCCATATTTGGAATAACTAATCCTCTAACTCCATTATAATTTATGCGAATATAATCAAAGTTTGATCCGTCAAGGGAGTAATTTTTTAGCTGAAGATTTTTGCTATGTGTTTCATTACGAGCAGAAAAGCGTTTTTTAGAATCATCTATGCTCGCATTAATACTTATATATTCAGCTGTATATTTTTCTCTTTCTTTAAAATCGCAGACTAATCCAAAGCGGTAGTGAGCCTGTCTATCATTCTCAAATTTGACATTGGGAAAAATAGCGCAGTCAAAGTCTATTAAATCCTTGATTCCACCATCAAACTTCTTATATGTTTTTGTATAATGTGCATTGTCTGTTATTAACTCAAGCTCCACAGCATCGCCAATGTGATTTATTTTTATAAATTTCTTTAAGTCTTCAATTGTATAATGAATAAAGAATTCTTCTTTGATAGGTAAGAGATATGTATGTTTGCTATCTTTTTGCAGATTCCCATCGAAAAAACTATCTTTCTGTGTTTCGTATTGCAACCTCATAATACGATTTTCTAAGAGGTCATCGACGGTTAAGTATTGCTTAGTGGTCTCATTATTTTGGTAAAGAGCTTTCCCTAGAATTTCAACGTTTGGAGCTCGCAGCTCTTTATAATTTGTATTTAATAAATTCTTCGCATCATTTTGTAAGGCATTTATTTCTTGAATTTTCCCGCTTATTTTTTTTTGTTGTTCTAGGTATTTTTGAAATTCGCAAAATATAGAACTTGCAGCCTTTCCATCAGCTATACGATTCTCATTGTTTGCAAAAATCCATGTATATAGATATTCTTGAAATTCCCAGCTTCTATCACTTAAAGGAACGATTTTATCATCAAATGCTTTATGTGTATTGTTGAGCTTAATGTCAAGCTCACTCAAATCGTTGGCAGAACTAAAAAACAATGTGCAAGGCGAAGTTGCTCCTATCATTTCTCCACTTCGCTTGTGTTTAAGAATATAAATAGCCTCCATTTTGTCGAAATTATACGCTGTAGCATCGTTATCCAAAAAAGTTTTTAGCGTTTTATATAATTGTTCGTGCCCTGTTTCAAGCTTTTTCAGACTTTTATCCCTATCCCATTTCACTATTTCAATTTTATCTCTCCATTTATCAAAAGTGAAAAATATTTCTGCAACATCAAGACTGTCCGATACAATTTTATGGTAAGCTTTCAATGCTTTTTCACCATATTCGGCAAGCTCGGCAAAAGCTGTTTTAACTAATGCAATACGGGCAAAAGGAGAAGGAATCGACGTTGGCTGACTTAAAGATTCTTTATTTGAACTTTCTATTGCAGCAATCTGCTTGTCGCCGTACATACATGATTCATCCCAATGTTTCAGTGTATTTTGCAAATCATGTGTCCCATTAGCTCCGTTTTGCAAGCGGAAAACGAAAGTCGTATCTTTATTTTTATCTTCCATGAGTTTAGTTTTTATATCCAATTAGAGATTCTGACATACGAAAAAATAATTCGATAAATATCTTTTCGTTTTCTAATGATTTGTCGATTTTTCTTATTTGTAGATTAAGCTCATTGTCAATAATAGCCCAATTGTTACATAAGATATTTTTTGACCGGATGCAAGATATATCTCCCTTAATGTAATCTAAAGCTTTATTGGAAGTAATGTTAAATGGTGCAAATTTGTGAGTTTGATTTTCCATTTCCGTCAACCATTCATGAAACTGCTCCTGCACAGCTTCCAGTTTTTGCACTACATCCTTTTTTCGAAAGTCTCTGGTAAATCGATTGTGCGCATAAGGTTGATGCTTATATTGCTTGTCGAAAACAAGTTTCATATAATTTCTAAATAATAAAAAACGAGACAGCGGATTTACAAGCAAAGTTTTGGTCTCATCCGCCAAGGTAGCGAAATTTATTTCCGAAGCATCCTTTTGAATACCAAATTCTCTATAGACTGTTTGTTTTATTTTTCCATCTTTGTCTCTAAGGGTATTCTTATTCCTTTTTTTTGGATTGACAAAATCAAGCACAGCTAGAGCCGCTGCTAATTCAACAAAATGGGCATTATTTTTTTGAGCATCTCCTCCTTTGTGATGTTCATAAGTGCTTGTTTGTTTATCGGCTATGTAGTATAAGGCATCTAATTTTTTATCTTCCGTTTTGTAATACGATAATGCGGCCCTTGATTTGTCAATGAATGTATCAGAGTTAACCATGCTTTCGTCACTTGCAGATCCTACATTAAAATATGGCAAGACAGAAATAGCACCTATATAGGCATTGTTTACCAATCCCCAGTTTGACAGTGAGTTTCCATCGGCATCTTTTACATTTGGTGTCTGAAGTGTTTTTCTCAAAAGCGGAAAGCCGCTTGCTCCAGTACCTCCGAAAATAGAGCTAATGATAAAAATACTGTCCCCGGCATTGAAGTCGTTAGCAAATGCCTTGAACATCTCGTTGTTATCAAACTGGTTTAAGACGACACTACCTATATTTGGGTTGCCTTGAAACCCAACTGTCATATCCATCTGTAATATGTCTTTTGAGAATAGCATATCCACTAGAGCCTGATTTTCTTGGTTCATGGTACTTTTACCAATGAAATCTCCAAAATTTTGGGTGTTATCCATTAGTTGAAGACATAAGTCATCGTTCAATAGCTTAATTCTTGTTTTAAAGAATTTGTTTCGCTGCTTTGTTTCAGCTATTTTGCTAACACTAATATAGTTTTCGATTAGAAGTTTTGTCCGTGACAGGTCTTTATTAGACAAATCTCTGTCAATAATTATGGGCACTATTGTGTCAACTCCGCAATCAACTCCCGAAGCCAAGAGCATTGTTAATGATTTTATAACCCTAGAACCAGTACCACCTATACCGAATAGATATAATTTGCTCATAAATGATTTAATTTTAAAACGGTGAGTATTTACAATTTCTACTAGCTAATTTAGGGATAAAACGCCCTAAGATATTGAAAATCAAGGAGAATATAATGAAAAAACCAAGCGATACAAAAAAGTTAGCAAGGCCAAACATCCAACAATCATTTTCACGTATTAGATAGGATATGATATTTCCTTCCTCATCGCGGATATACATCAAGCAGTCGCCAATATATCCATTTATAAAATCATTCGCTACCAAATAATAACCTATAAACAAGCTGAAAAAGCCTGTTCCAATAAGCGTAATCAACCAGCTCCACCATCGATTAAATCGTGGATGATTTACTACGTAATAATAAATCAATACTACGACCAAGGTAACGGCAAGCGTTATTAAGCCTACACCACTAAAAGAATTTGAATTACTGTAACTTTGGGTTTCGCAATTGTATCCCCAAAGATGTTCTGCTAAATTTTGGCCGAACAAAAATTCAAACCAACAATAAATGCTTCCGAATAGGTCTGTCATATTTAGATTTTAATTGTTTATACTTATTTTAATTTCAGAATAAAAATCGCTATGTTGTGTAAATGCCTCATAAATTCCATTTACTAAGTATTTAATTCCATAAGTTTTATTCATCGCTTCATCCTTATTTATATCTAAACCTTCGTTATCGTTCATCTCTTCCACCCATTCAGGCACAGACATTCTTAATTTGATTGAAAGATTAGAAGGTTTAACTTTCTCTGTAGTAAAATTTAAAGAATGCGTATAAGCAAGAGAGTTTGCTGGAGCATCTGTAATGTTGAGTTGATAGTCTTTATCATTGAGAATATAATTACTTGCGTTTTTCAAGTATTCGCTATCAACTAAAAGATTTGAAAAATTTACGTTGACAGAAAAAGAAGCATTTCCATTATGCCCTTTCTTGAAGTTGACCAGATTAGTTTTAGAATTAAGCTTGTCCAATTTGAATTTACCAGTTCCCGGACGAATAGCATAGTCGACTTTTTGATTGGCTTGTGTTAAAGTAAAAGTATTCTCTATGCCACTTCCTTTAAACTTGGACATTGGGATTTTTGCAAGTAAGGCTGAAACGTTTTCTTTATTGCCTATTAGCCATATATAAAAAGGTCTTGTCGCATTTATTTTTAATCTGGCATCATGTCTATTATAGTAATACCCATCAAATTGAGATGATAGCTGATATACGCAAATTGCAACATTACTATTTGTTTTCAAGTATTCTGCAACATTTGCTTTTATCCCTATTTGTTGATTAATCAAATACTGATCAGCATCTTTCTGTTTACCCGGAGAGAAGATACAATCTGAGATCATGACAGATACCAATTCATCAGTAGTTTTTGATAGAATCGTTTTAAGCACATCTGATATGTCTGAAGCTCCAAGATTACCTCCTGCATTTTTAAATGAAGCGGGGTTTAACTTATTTATAAAATCTTCTATTTCATTAGTTATTTTTATTGCTTGACTATTGATATAATAGAGATTTATTTCTTCGGTTAATCCAGATATTTTAATGTCTGTCAAGTAATTATAAACAGCCTCTTTGAATTTTGTATTCCCATTAACATAGCCGTTCATACTCCCAGAATTTTCCACATAAACATTAACAATTGAGTTGTTAGATAATTCTGTCTCTGTTATTTTATCAGGCTTCTCTCCTTGTGTGGTTCTGTTTTGAGGGCTTCTGTTACACCCTCCAAAAATAAGAATCCCAATAAGGATTAGCGTTATCTTATACTCCATCTTTGTTCTATTATCTATGTTTGCTGTAAATTCGTTGTTTTTTACTATTATACATTAAAGTGGCCTCCTACCTTCGTACATCTTCCTCCTTAGTTTTATGAATTTTTTTATTTTCTTAGAACTACTTTGCAAAAGTACAACAATTTTTTATTACAACAATTTTCTTGTTGACTTAAAAAAGTGTCTACTTGCACAATAGCTTTATACCCTCATTTTTTTCGGCATCCATCGGGAAATAAATTTGGGGCCGACCCTTCGAGCCCGAAAAATTTATTCTCGATTGATGTCGCTGTGCAAATCCTACCTTCTGAGAATAGGGCTCAAGTATACATATTCATATTTGATGCTTCGCCAAAACCTCTCTATAAAAACATTGTCGAATGCCCTTCCTTTCCCATCCATACTAATACTAACCCGTTGTTTGAATTAAAATATCAATATTATTTGCAATAAAGTCATTAAAAAAGTTGCACAATATGTTGATTTTAAGTATTTTAGTGGTGCTTAATCAATCAAAATACTCCACGGCGTATGCACAACTTAAAGGCAAATTTCGATAAAATTTTGGAACATCTTACTCCTTTTGCAAAAAAAATGGTCAATGAGCATGGAAATATCCTCCGCTGTGGCGCAGTCCCCAAGTTCTCGGATTTGGAGGTGGTTGCCCTATCCATTACCGCCGAAGCGTTGTCAATCGATAGCGAAAATTTCCTGTTTGAGAAGCTAAAGGAGTACAAAAATGAGTTCCCAAACCTAATTTCTCGTTGCCAATACAACCAAAGACGCAAAAAACTTTCTCCCTTTAGGCTTAATGTTCAAAACTGAGGATGAAAGTGACATAATCAATTGATTTTTATATATTTTGTATATAATAATCGAAAAGTGAACAGGTATAATAATTGAAAAGTGAACAGCTCCTTTTTCTTTTTTAGTTTCTCTGGGCCTGCCGCCTCTTTATGTAGTGTAGGCGTAGCCGAAACGAAATAAAGAGGCGGCAGGCTGGCACTTTGTTCTTCTTTCCGTCCTCTTTCTAATTTTAGTATTCTTTTCTTTGTCTT
>BHEP01000088.1 GCA_003851245.1 Bacteroidales bacterium
GGTTTGAGCAGCGTAAAACGTTGATGGAGGAAGCAAAAAT
This sequence comes from Bacteroidales bacterium, assembly GCA_003851245.1. Taxonomy (GTDB): domain Bacteria; phylum Bacteroidota; class Bacteroidia; order Bacteroidales; family Azobacteroidaceae; genus BHEP01. The sequence continues at coordinate 41 of BHEP01000088.1, forward strand.
AGATCTTATTGATTGTGATTATATAGCAATTAATGGTGAATATAGAATAGATATTTCTTATTTCGCAAGCGAATTTATATTGACTAAAGTATATTTAAATAAATTTAAAAAAACAATAAAATGAAAGCAGAATTAAAAAACATTGCAGGTTGTTTAATCATTGATGCAACAGGCGCATTTTTAAATGGAGCAGGGCTAGGAGCAGGAGAAGACAGAAATTTAGTAATTCCAAAAACATTTAAAGAGAAAGTGAATGGAAAAAATGAAGAGGTTCCTTATGTGTCGGCTCAAGCATGGAGGCGTTGGCTTAGAAACACCTCGAACGAAGAAAATGGATGGACTCCAAGCGAATTGGCATCTATCAAAACTTCTGAAAAAGGAAGTACTACGAAAATATCTACTGAGTTAGATCCAATTATTTTTCCAGAGGATGATTTGTTTGGATATATGAAAAGTGGAGATGCTAAAGCAGAGAGTATTCAGAGAACTTCCCCTTTTAAAACTTCGATTTTGAAAGGAGTAAAAAATCTTCGAGCACTTTCTCGAGATGATGCCTTTGTACATCTTAAAGAGGGAACCCCGCTACCTTATTCTACTCGGTTTTATTCAGCCCACTTAGAAGGTTTCTTCAACTTGGAATATTATCGTTTGGGAGTTTATGATAATTTGGGAAGCAGGCAAGAATTGGCCACTGAGTTTGTTGAGAAACATGCTGATAGCTTGGATGAAAGCGCCTTGTTAGGAAAATTCAAACGATATACCTTAAAAAATGCTGATCAGAATCGAAAAGAAAGAGCAGCAGGTTTATTGAAGGGCTTATCTTTCTTGAGAGGGGGCGCCAAACAAGCAGCTTTTGGATCAGATGTTTCTCCAAAGGTGTTAATTATTGCAGGTTTATCTACAGCTAATCCAATATTTAATAATTTGTTTCTTGGAGGAGAGAGACCTGTTCTAAATATTGACGTTTTGAAGCAATTGGCAGCTGATTATTCTTCTAAACTTGCTACGCCCATCTATATTGGAATACGCAAAGGATATTTGTTGAATGAGAAAGACGTGGAAGCTCTGGGAGATCTGGATAAAAAATTATTTGTTATAGGTTCTCCAATTTCTATTGTTGAAGACTTCAAGAATCAATATTTGAGCTAATGAAAGAGTTTTTGGAGATACGATTCGAGGGCTGGACAGCCACCCCTCGATTGCCTTTCATATTAGCAGGTAATGCTCTATGTATGCAAGTCCCTTCCTATTCTACTGTCTTGGGAATCATAGGTTGCTGCCTTGGTAGATTGGTGCACCAAAAAGAAGTGTTTATTGGGTACAAGTATAAATATGACACAGAAGCGGAAGATTTGGAAACACGCCATCGATTGGAATTTGATGGACGAAATGTTAAGAGTCACGCAAAAGGAACTGATGCGTATAAGCGAGCATTTCATACAAACCCTCAACTGACTATTTGGATTGACAAACTGGAATGGGAAGAATATTTTCAAACACCAGTAGGCTCTCCTAGTCTGGGGCAATCACAGGATTTGTTAGTAATAAAATCAGTAAGAAAGGTTAAGGCAACAAAAGTTGATCAGGGAGTTGTCTCTGGATGCATGATTCCTTTCAAAGGCACTATGGAGACCTCTGGGCAACTCGTGCAAATAGCTGAATCATTTGAGGAGAATGAAGCTATTGGTTCCGGGCGCAAATCGTTTCGTTCGCGTATTTTTTTGGCTATACCATACGATGCTGATAGAGAAATTCGGTTTGAAAATATTTATAAAGTAGATAATACTTCAATTTATATTCATGACTGGTTATGATATCTGACTATAAAGCAAAGAGCGACGGAACAACATTAATAGCACATACTCAAGATGTGATAGAGGCTGGATTAGGCTTGCTGGAAGTATTAATTATCGATAAGGAATATTGGGGACCAAAAATAATCAGGAGTGCATTGTTTCATGATTTCGGTAAAATGCACCCTGATTTTCAAGCCAAATTGGATCCAAATTTAGGAAGTAAACTAGCTATAAGGCATGAACTTATTTCTGTTTTTTATTGTCTAAATATCCCTTTTGATGAAATTTTTGCAATTGCAACGCATCATAAGGGAATTGGGAGGATGTCAGAAGGTGGAAATAAGAGATTGTCTACTGCCCTAATCCTTGAGAGTGAGGCACAAAATGAGGAAGTATCGGAACTGTTGGAAGCAGAACTTCAAGAATGGCTAGCTTTTTTTGGTATAAAGCTACCTGAATTATTCGCAGACTTAAAATGCTTAAAACTAGCTTTAAATTCAAAGGGTCAAATGAAACTCACCGACCAAGAAAGATTAAACTTGGCTCTTATGCGATCACTTTTAATTTCGGCAGATCATTTGGCATCGGCAGGAAAAACAGATCTTTTACCTAAACCTATTTTCCTTAAGGTCTCTGATTTTCAGCCCAGTTTTAATGATAAGCCAATCCCACTTCGAGATTTTCAGTTAAAAATGTCATCTATTGAAGGAGATGTTCTCTTGCATGCACCTACAGGATCTGGTAAAACTGAGGCTGCTATGTGTTGGCTAACTAAAAATCAAACAGCAAATGCACGATTATTCTATTTATTGCCATATACTGCTAGTGCAAATGCCATGGTTAGGCGTTTAGAGGAAATTTATGGAAAAGATCAGGTCACAGCTTTGCATTCAAAATCTCTATCATTCTTCTTTGACGAACTGGCATCTGATGGCAGAGACGATTCAGGAAAATGTAGCTTGGATATTCAAGAAGAAGCTAAAGAGAAGAAACAGCTGTCTAAAGAAATTTTTTATCCTGTAAAGGTCGCAACTCCTTACCAAATAATTAAAAATGCACTATTGTCAAGAGGTTGGGAAATGTGTTTGTGGGAATATAAAGAAGCAATTTTTATAATTGATGAATTTCATACATATGATGCTCTTTTGACAGGACTTATTTTTGCGACAGCGAAATGGCTAAAAAGAGAATTTAATGCGAAAATTTTATTTATGTCTGCCACCATTCCTAAATTTATGGAGGCATATATTTTGGATAAACTTTTAGATGGAAACCAAAATAGAATTATCAAACCAAACATAACTAGTGCTAGCGATGCTCTTATTATGGGACAGAAAAGGCATATTTTACATTTTAACGATCAGGATACAATTTTATCTAGTATTGATGAAATTAAAAATTTATTGAATGGAGTGAATGGGACTCCTAAAAAAGTACTAGTTGTAGTTAATAATGTTAAAACAGCACAAGAGATTTTTTCTAGAATTGATTTTGATGGAAATAAAGCCATGTTGCATGGGGGATTTAACAAAAAAGACCGGACTAGAATAGAAAAAAAAATAATATCAAAAGATCCAAATGAAATACCAAACTTACTTGTTTCCACTCAGGCTGTTGAAGTTAGTTTGGATATTGATTATGACTGTGCTTTCATAGAAAATGCTCCGATTGATGCTTTGATACAACGATTTGGAAGAGTGAATAGGACTGGTAAAAAAAGTATAGCAGAGGTCACCTTATTCAAGAAGAATGAAGGCAAAACACCTTTTTACGATCCTGATGTCTGCGAGAGTACCTGGTTGGAGTTATTTAAACTTAAGGGTCAAGCTTTGTCAGAAGATGACTTGATTGAAGCCTGTAATTCAGTGTATGAGTTGGGGTACAATGAGCACCAGTTAAAAGATTTTGAATTAGGATTTAACAATGAAACAATCAATAATTTTAAATCAAATTTGCTTGCTGGAGATTGGAGTAATGCTTTTGAGAAAGTTTTCGAAAATGATAAGCAAAAAGTAGAAATTATTTGTCAAAATCTCATTGATGATTATCGCAACTTGATTTTCAAGAAACATTATATCGAAGCAAATCAATTACTTGTGAGTGTCTATTGGCATCAATTAACTGATAGAAAGGCGCGGGATAAAGAGTTGAATGTAATTGTTGGGTATGGTTTTTTTTATAATTCCGAAGTGGGATATAGAGTAGAAACGACAGATGATAAATGTCTTTAAAATGAAACATACAAACTCATGAATATTATAGCAACACATATCAATTATTATTTTGTTTGCAAACGCAAATTATGGCTGTTTGTCAATGGCATCACTATGGAACACACTTCAGAAGCGGTTGCTGAAGGAAAGCTTATTCATGAAACGGTTTATCCTCAGCGTGCAGAGCGTTATGAAGAGTTGGAAATCGACGGTTGTAAAATTGATTTTTATGATGCACGAAACAAGCTTGTGCACGAGATCAAAAAATCCAACAAAGTAGAAACTGCCCACGAGTGGCAAGTAAAATATTATATCCTTATTCTTGAGCGCAATGGCATACTTGGAGCTACGGGCATATTGGAATATCCCACCCTACGAGAGACAAAGGAAGTCTTTCTTACAGATGAGGATAGAGTAAGGCTGGTAGAAATAGAAAACGACATCAAAACGATTGTAGAAAGTGAAGTTTGCCCTCCTGTTATCAATAATAAGATCTGCAAAAAATGTAGTTATTATGATTTTTGCTATGTAACAGAATTTCAAGATTGACAAAACAATATGAAAAAGACGTATTACCTATTTAATCCAGGGCACTTGCAGCGCAAGGACAACACCCTGAAGTTTACCCCCATCGAAGAAGATGAAAATGGGGTAGAGCTCCGTGAAGGTCAGCCACGTTATCTGCCAGTGGAAACGGTAGGCGATCTCTACGTATTTGGCTCCTTGACAGCCAATAGTTCTCTTTACAATTTTTTGGGAAAGAATGACATTGCAGTTCATTTTTTTGATTATTATGAAAACTATACAGGCTCATTTATGCCTAAAGACTTCTTGTTGGCAGGGCGTATGATTTTGGCTCAAACAGCCCACTATCAAGACAAACTAAAACGCATGGTCATAGCCCGAGAGTTTATTGAGGGAGCAGCCCACAACATGGTAAAAAATTTGCAGTACTACAATCGGCGAGGAAAAGACATGGAAGATCTTGTGGAATTGATGAAAAAACATGCAATACAGATAAAAGAAACGGGTAGTGTTCAAGAACTTATGGGTATAGAGGGCAATATACGTCAAGTTTATTATGAGGCATTCAATCTGATATTAAACGATTTTCAGATGGGTGGAAGAACGAAACAGCCTCCTCAAAATGAAGTAAATGCCCTGATTTCCTTTGGCAATATGATGTGCTATTCGCTCTGTTTGCGTTCGATTCACCAAACGCAGCTCAACCCAACAATTAGTTATTTGCATAGTCCCGGAGAACGTCGTTATTCTTTGGCATTGGATTTGGCAGAAATATTCAAGCCAATCATTGTAGACAGAGTTATATTTAGGGTGTTAAACAAAAAAGAGATTCAAGAAAAACATTTTGATAGGCGTTTGAACAAATGCATACTAAACCCATCAGGGAAAAAGATTTTTGTCAAAGCTATCGAAGATCGCTTATTAGAGACCATAGAGCACAAATCCTTAAAAAGGAAGGTGAGTTACAAACAACTGATCAAATTGGAATGTTATAAGCTTGCAAAACATGTTTTGGGGATGGAGTCGTACAAACCATTTAAGATGTATTGGTAATGTATATCATTTTGGTGTATGATCTGGGAGAAAAACGAGTAGTAAAGATGCTGAAACTATGTCGAAAATATCTAAACTGGATACAAAATTCTGTCTTTGAAGGCGAGATAACAGAGGTCAAGCTAAAAGAATTAAAATTTAAAGCTAAGGAAATTATGCAAGATTCGGATAGTTTAATTATTTTTACGGGACGAAATGAAAAATGGTTAAAAAAAGAGGTGCTTGGAGTAGAGCGTTCTAGCACCGATAATTTCTTGTAAAAATTGTCGACCTCTTAGAAAAATGGATTTACGAACTTTTTTGTGGTTTTTTTTTGCTGCAGATGTTCTTTGAAATACTGAGTATTAGATATTTATAATATTTGTCGATCTCCCACTAAAAACATATCATTGGGGGTCGACAAATTTTTATTCAAAAAACAGGATAGAAGATGCTTCTAAACTAGCAAAAAATGCGTATTTTTGTGCAAAAGTCAACGGCTCTTAATCGCACTATTGTAGAATTGAAACACTCTATAAGTCGTATCTCCAGCTCGTGTGTTTCTTTCTCTTAATCGCACTATTGTAGAATTGAAACTATGGTGGGCGTAGTCGCTGCTCTGTGATCGCTGCTCTTAATCGCACTATTGTAGAATTGAAACGCATTTTCGAGGCGTATCATTGCCTTTTCTGAGGTACTCTTAATCGCACTATTGTAGAATTGAAACTTTCTTGGGTTGGCCCAAACCTATCTAATGTTATTTCTCTTAATCGCACTATTGTAGAATTGAAACATTTAAGTGGGAGAAATTGCTATCCATAATGCCCCTCTTAATCGCACTATTGTAGAATTGAAACGAGCCAATCTACTAGAATGTTGGCAATCGATTGATTGCTCTTAATCGCACTATTGTAGAATTGAAACTCGTGCTGGCAGGCTCTGAAATAAGTAGCGCTTTGGCTCTTAATCGCACTATTGTAGAATTGAAACATGCTAGAGTTTCGCATATATTGCTATGCGATACCTCTTAATCGCACTATTGTAGAATTGAAACGGAATAAAACTCCATGAGGTCTGATACAATCAGTTCTCTTAATCGCACTATTGTAGAATTGAAACTTCGCTCAAGCTGCATGTCGGAAGATACTATTTGAGCTCTTAATCGCACTATTGTAGAATTGAAACACTATTTTCTTTTACGGCTGCCAAACAAATATTTTCTCTTAATCGCACTATTGTAGAATTGAAACGAGAGTTTTGGATTTCTCCCTGTATTTTTTTGCAGCTCTTAATCGCACTATTGTAGAATTGAAACGCGTTATCAACGTTGTTTGCCATTTTGTGGCTTGCCTCTTAATCGCACTATTGTAGAATTGAAACCTGGTTAGAATTAGTTTCTTGTCGAATTCTTCTCCGACTCTTAATCGCACTATTGTAGAATTGAAACAACAAATAGCAGGAGTTTGGGTTTTTACATATTCCTCTTAATCGCACTATTGTAGAATTGAAACTTCTGACTTACTGCTTCTAAACTAACAAATTCGCCTCTTCATCGTCCTACTCTAGAATTTAAACTAAATTAATACCTCATAATTAT
>BHEP01000089.1 GCA_003851245.1 Bacteroidales bacterium
CAACAGTCCGACAACAAAAAGATTTCGGGAAGAATAACAGATCAATATGGAGAGGCTATCATTGGAGCTAGTGTGGTGGTGAAAGGAAGTACTATTGGTACAGTTACCGATATTGATGGGAGGTTTGCTCTGGAAGTAGATTCTGAGGCTACTATAAAGGTTTCTTATATGGGATTTATTTTTGCAGAATTAAGTGTTGGAGAAAAAACGCTTTTTGACATTAGTCTACAAGAAGACACTCAACTATTAGATGAGGTGGTGGTAGTGGGTTATGGTACTCAAAAGAAAACAAATTTGACAGGGGCGGTAAGTATGGTAAATGCCGAAAGACTTGAATCTCGTCCGGTACAAAACATTTCACAAGCTTTGCAAGGAGTTGTCCCTGGATTAAATTTTTCGACAAATTCGGGAGGAGGAACTCTTGACAATGCACTGGAGTTTAATATTCGTGGGGCAGGTAGTATTGGTGATGGCTCCTCCTCATCTCCCTTGGTTTTGATCGATGGAGTGGAGGGCAATATGAATGCAATTAATCCGCAAGACATTCAAAGCATTTCGGTTTTGAAAGATGCAGCTTCAGCCTCTATCTATGGCTCGCGTGCGGCCTTTGGGGTAATTTTGATAACAACAAAATCTGGTGTTTCCGATAAAACAAGTGTGAGTTATACAGGTAGCATGCGATTTACCAAGGCATTGGCTGTTCCTGAAATGATGGACTCCTATACCTTTGCCCGCTATTTTAATGAAGCCGATCGCAATTCAAAAAATTCAAGCACCTTCACTCCCGACATCATGAATTTAATTCAGCAATATCAAAAAGGTGAGATTAAAACATCGACATCAGCCAGAACTGGTGGATGGGATTCTTATTACAAAAGTTGGGCCGATACCGATTGGTTTAAAGAAATGTATCGAGATTGGGCCCCTACACAAGAACACAATATAAGTGTAAGTAGCGGGACTGAGAAAATGACCTACCTAATAAGTGCCAACGTTTTAGATCAAAATGGACTCATTAGACATGGCACAGATAATTTTAAACGCTATTCGCTAAACGGAAAAATATCCGCCAAGCTTAATAAATATACTACTTTGGGCTATAGTACAAAGTTTATTCGTGAAGATTACGAACGCCCATCGTATATGACTGGTTTGTTTTTTCATAATATAGCTCGTCGCTGGCCTACTTTACCTGTTTATGACCCTAATGGATATTATTTTGAAGGTACAGAGATTATCCAGATGCGAGATGGCGGCATTCAACGTAATGAGAAAGATTATTTGTATCAACATCTTGATATTGTTTTTGAACCTATTAACGATTGGAAAATATATGCCAATGCAAATATTAATACCATTGCGAAAAATGAGCATTACGACAAATTACCAATTTTTGCCCATGACGATCAAGGCAATCCTTATTCGGCAAATTGGAGTGGAGGCGATGCAGGAAAGTCTGGTGTTTCGGAAAATGCCTATAAAGAGAATTTTATGACAAGTAACATCTATACTGATTATTTCAAACAAGTTGGCGACCATTTCTTTAAAGCGATGATGGGTTTTAATGCCGAGTTGATGAAAACACGAAATGTCTATGGCGTTCAAGAGGGATTGATTAGTCCAAATATTCCGACTCTAAATACTTCAACCATTAACGGGAAAACCTCTGGAGGATATGCTGAATGGGCAACTGCGGGTTTCTTTGGACGCTTAAATTACAATTACAAAGAACGCTATATGCTTGAAGTAAACATGAGATACGATGGAACGTCTCGTTTTATTGGAGATAAGCGTTGGGGAATGTTTCCGTCTTTTTCTGGCGGATGGAATATAGCTAAGGAAAACTTTTTTGGTGATTTAAGCTCTTCAATTAGTACCTTGAAAGTTCGTGGCTCGTGGGGGCAATTGGGTAATATGAATACCAAAGCATGGTATCCTTTTTATCAAGGAATGAATGTAGGTACCAGCAATGGCTCTTGGCTTATTGATAATAACCGCCCCAATACAGCCTATTCTCCAGGTTTAGTAAATACGCGAATGACCTGGGAGAGGGTAGAATCATGGAATATAGGCTTGGATTGGGCTGCATTGAATAACCGGCTAACAGGTTCGTTCGATTATTTTAAGCGAACAACAAAAGACATGATCGGCCCTGCTCCTGAACTAGGAGCTGTTTTGGGCACAAGTGTACCTAAGGTCAATAATGCGGATATGGAGTCGTATGGTTTTGAACTTGAATTAGGATGGAGAGATCGCATAGCCGAGGTGGCTTATGGTGTAAAATTGGTGTTGTCGGATGCCCAACAAAAAATAACACGATACCCCAATGATACGAAAAGCAATCCCTCAGGGACATGGTACAGTGGTAAAATGAATGGTGAAATATGGGGTTATACCACATTGGGTATTGCAAAATCGGATGCCGAAATGAATGCTTATTTAGCCAATGTGAGTCAGAGTCGATTGGGCGACGAATGGGCTGCCGGTGATATTATGTATGCCGATTTGAATGGCGATAAAGAAATAAGCAACGGCGATAACACGGTAAGCAATCCTGGCGATTTAAGTATTATTGGAAATCGAACACCCCGATACAACTTTGGCGTAAGTTTAGATGCTTCATGGAAAGGCTTTGATGTAAGTGTTTTCTTTCAAGGAATTGGCAAAAGAGACTACGCCATTGGGGGAGCTTATTTTTGGGGCGTTTCAGGAGGAATGTGGTCTTCTGCAGGTTTTAACGAGCATTGGGACTTCTTCCGATCCGAAGACAATCCTTTGGGAGCCAATGTAAATTCATATTATCCTCGTCCCCTATTCGATAGAGATCAGAATCAGCAAACGCAAACACTCTATTTGCAAAATGCTGCTTACCTGCGATTAAAAAACCTTCAAATTGGATATTCTTTGCCCAAGAGTGTGATTGGCAAAGTGGGTATTCAATCTACAAGAATATACTTCTCAGGCGAAAACTTATTGACTTTCACAAGTCTGTCAAGCATTTTTGACCCTGAAACAATTGATGGCTCATGGGGTGAAGGGAAAGTTTATCCGCTAAGCAAAACTCTTTCTGTAGGTTTAAATATTAATTTCTAAAAACACTGAACAATGAAACTAAATATAAAAAATAAATGCAATATATTTCTACGTCTTTTTGCAGGATTGGTCTTGATCTCGTGTGATGATTTTCTTGACAGAGAGCCTCTTGATATCGTCACTCCTGAACAGTATTTTAATACTGAAGCCGACTTGGAGGCATATTCAATATCTTATTACAATTTTCCTACCCATGGATCATGGAGTTTGGGTACACTCTTGCTAGACGATGCTACTGATAACCAAACAACAGGTGGAGCAAATTTTTCATTGTACGTTAAAGACAATTGGAAGGTCCCTCAATCTCAAGGAGAATGGCATTTTGCAAAAATACGGGCATGCAATAATTTCTTAGACAGGGTGTTGCCAAAACATGAGGAGGGATTAATCTCTGGCGATAAAATAAATATCGATCATTATATTGGCGAAATGTATTTCCTTAGAGCCGAAGAATATTTTAAGAGACTCACGCTCTTTGGCGACTTTCCAATCATAACTCACGCATTGATTGATAAACATGAGGAACTTATGGAAGCAAGCAAGAGACGACCACGAAACGAAGTGGCGCGCTTTATTCTTCAAGATCTTGATAAGTCGATAAGCATGTTGAAACCCGATTTTAAAAATAAAAATAGATTGACCTCCAATGCAGCTTTGCTACTAAAGAGTAGGGTAGCTCTTTTTGAAGCCAGTTTTTTAAGCTATCACAAAGGAACGCCCCGAGTGCCTGGAGAAAGCAATTGGCCGGGAGCGCAAATGGATTACAATGCAGCTTATTCTGTTGATATTGATGCCGAAATTGAGTTTTTCTTAAACCAAACAATGGATGCGTCGAAACAAGTTGCAGACAACATTTCGCTTACGTCAAATTCAGGACAAATAAATCCTCTTGGAACAGCATTCTCTGGATGGAATCCTTATTTTGAAATGTTTGCCTCAAGCGATATGGGCACTTATTCCGAAGTGCTTTTTTGGAGAAGCTACCACAAAGACTTTATAAGCCATGCTGTAAGCACTTACATCAGAATAGGTGGCAATAACGGACTTACAAAAGGTTTTGTTGATGGATTTTTAATGAAAAACGGTTTGCCCATTTATGCGCCAAACTCAAATTATGCTGGCGATATTACTCTAATGAAGGTTCGACAAGACAGAGATGAGCGACTTCAACTCTTTGTGCCAGGAGAAGATGACCCGCAAACCTTGGATGAAAAAGCAGAGCTAAAAGACCAAAAATTTGGTGTGCCAAATGTAATTGCAGCTCTTGAAAATCGGACAACAACAGGTTACAGGGTTAGAAAATGCTTGACCTACGACCCCCAGCAAGCAACAGTAACAGGAGAGAACAGCACCTATGGATCCATTGTTTATCGAGGAGTTGAGGCATATCTCAATTATATTGAGGCCTGCTATATGAAAACAGGAGCCATTGATACTAAGGCTGATGAGTATTGGCAAAAAATTAGAACACGAGCAGGAATTGACCCTGATTACAATAAAACAATTGCTGCAACTGATCTATCGAAAGAAAATGACTGGGCAAAATACTCAGCATCAACTCTAGTAGACCGCACTTTATTCAACATACGCCGTGAGCGTCGAAATGAATTAATGAGTGAAGGTCGTAGAATGAATGATCTTTTGCGATGGAGGGCAATGGATATGGTGAAAGACTATGTTATTGAAGGATTTAATCTTTGGGATGAGGCCTACAAAGCTCCCATATACAATAATGATGGAGTGTCGCTATTGATAAGCGATGGCTCGTCCAATGCCAATGTTAGTAGTAGCAGTGCCAGTAAATATCTGCGACCTTTTCAGAAAGTTGCTGGTAATCAGGTTCATAATGGATACAATTGGAGTAAGGCAAACTATCTTTACCCAGTCGGTGTACGCGACCTACAGTTGGCTTCTCCTGATCAGAATAACGCCTCAGAATCTACAATCTATCAAAATCCATACTGGCCAATCAGCCCTGGTTCGGCAATAGAATAGTTAATTTCAAATAATTTGCTCAATGATACTTAGATACTCGTTCATTATGAAACATTTTTATGTTTTTATCGCCTTATGCCTATTTGCATCATGCGCATCATTCAATATCGACGATGAGCTTTCTTTTGCTCAAGTCGATCCTTTTATGAAAATATTGCCAGAGTCAAGTTTCTTTTCTCCTTACAATTCGCCACCTGTGGTAGCAGCTGGCGAACATGCTACTTTCCAGTTTGCAATTCGAAGTGGCAAACAAATTGAGGGACTCTCCACCAGTGTGAGTTCTTGGGAGAATGCCGATGGAGCAAAACTCACAGACACCAAAATAGGCTATGTAGGCTATGTTCGTGTTGGTCGGCAAACTCCCGACCGAGCCAAAGATGCAAGCACATCACTATCGCTATTTTATCCCGATCCTATCATAGAGAAAGCCAGTTGCGACATCAAACGAGATGTTTCACAATCAATATGGATTACCGTGGCTGTGCCGCATGATGCAAAACCTGGAGATTATATAGGACAAGTCAAATTGTCAGGCACTATTGCTGGCCATTCATTTGAAATTCAGGAGGAAATGAAGCTCAAGGTATACCCTGTTGTGCTCGAAACCCCATCACTGTGGGTAACCAATTGGGTATTTACATCTCCCGAAAAAATGAAAATATTTAATGGAGGTGTAGATGTTGAACCTTATTCTGATAAATATTGGGAATTAATTGGTGAGCTGGCTCAAAAAATGAAAGATTGTTATCAAAATGTGGTTATGATTTCGCCTTTAGAACACGTTGTTTTTAATGAAAATAAGGGCATTTATTCTTTTGATTATACCCAGTTCGACAAAATGGTGCGCCTCTTAAAAGATGCAGGTGTTTTGAAAATGATAGAAGGTGGCCATATTGCAACAAGAGAGGGAGATTGGGGAAGTCAATTTGCGACCTTTGTACCCGAAATGATTGATGGAAAGAAAGAGCTTAAATTGCATAAAATGTCGAGCGATACGGCAAAGAGCTTTTACAGCCAATTTATTCCAAATCTAGTCCAGCATTTGAAAGAAAATAAGTGGTTCGATTCTTATAGTCAACATATTGCTGATGAGCCAATATCGTCAAATATTACAACGTATATTGAAATTGCTAATTTTGTAAAATCATTGGCTCCTGACATTAAAATTATTGAAGCTTGCCACTCACATGACCTTGAAAATACACTTGATATTTGGGTTCCTCAGCTTAATTTTTACAAAGATGGATATGATTTTTATACCGAACGTCAAAAAAAGGGAGATCAAGTTTGGTTCTACACCTGTCTGGCTCCACAAGGAGATTACGCAAATCGCTTTATAGAGCAAGCATTAATAAAAACACGATTAATTCATTGGATCAATTATCGATATGGAGCTACTGGTTACCTTCATTGGGGATTTAACTATTGGCCTACTGGAGATCCTTACTATGAAACCACTTCAAGTAATATTGAAAGTGGGAACGTTTTGCCTGGAGGCGATAGCTGGATAGTGTATCCTGACAATGGTAAATTGTATGGTTCGGTACGACTCGATGCTATGCGTGATGGAATTGCCGACTACACACTTCTACAAATGTTGGAACGCAAAAATCCCGAACTGGCTAAGGAGCTCTGTCGGCAGGTGGTATTTCACTGGACTCTTTATGATACAGAAGGTGATCATTTTAGATTGATTAGAAGCCAAATACTTGAGGCATTAAGTGAGTAAAAGTCATTATCTTTTATTTAGTTGCAAATCAACAAACCATCATGCAAATATATTTTAAGCTACTGCTTATTTCCTATCTCCTTGCTTGAGTGCATCTCAGGAGATTATTAGATTTACAGTTTTTACATAAAACTTGTCATAAGAGCATTATTGTAGCTAATAGCCGAACTCAATACAACAGAGTGGCATAAAT
>BHEP01000090.1 GCA_003851245.1 Bacteroidales bacterium
CCCTAGAGATGCAAAGATCAAAAAAAGCGAATAAATTTGCAGCATAGATCAACAACACTCAACAACACTGAATTGTGGTTTTCAAAAAATCTACCTGCGGTTGTGGTCTATATAATTATCTGTAAATTAAGTATATATAAATTATAATTTAAACTTTATGGAATTCAAATCTTTTGCTAAAAAGGAAAATTACACAAAAGTATGCCTACTCTTATTTGCAGTCATACTTGCTTCTTCAAGTATGTTTGCTCAAGAAGGGGTAACAATTAAAATAAGAGGAAGTGTGATAGACAAGGCTACCAATGAGACTGTTATTGGAGCAAGTATCCTGCTTGTTGGAACAACAAGAGGAACGGTGAGTGATCATGAAGGCAACTTTGAAATTGATGCTGCCAACAATGCAAATTTATTGGTCTCCTTTATAGGATATAAGGCAAAGGAAATTACCGTCAATGGACATACAAGATTGACTATTTTGCTAGAAGAAAATATGGAAATGTTGGAAGAGATAGTCGTTATTGGCTATGGGCATGTAAGAAAGGGTGATGCTACGGGAGCCCTGACTTCCATAAAACCCGACGAATTAAATAAGGGGCTTCAAGTGACAGCTCAAGATGCTTTGGTAGGAAAGGTAGCAGGTGTAAACATTGTTCCTGGCGACGGAGCTCCTGGAAGTGGTGGTACAATACGTATTCGTATGGGTGCATCTTTGTCGGCAGACAACGATCCCTTAATTGTAATTGACGGAGTTCCTGTGAGCAATACCTCAATCAGCTTTATTAATCCCAATGATATAGAAACGTTTACGGTATTAAAGGATGCTTCTTCCACTGCCATATATGGCTCACGTGCATCCAATGGTGTTATTATCATTACCACTAAAAAAGGAGGCTTAAAGGGGACTGCAAAACCAAGCATCAATTACAACTCAAATTTTACCTTGAGTGAGCTGCCTTCTTATTACGATGTATTGTCGGCCGATGCGTATCACCAAGCATTGTTCCAAAGTGGAAAAATTAATATTCCTGAAGGATTCACACCAGGAACCGCTTCTACTGATTGGCAAAAAGAAATTTATAGAACTGCTTTTGGCAACGAGCACAATCTATCCATCACAGGTACTGCCAAGCAAGTGCCGTATCGTGTATCGGTGGGCTACCTGAGTCAAGAAGGAGTGTTGAAAAACAATAATTACAAGCGATTCAATGGAGGATTTGGATTGTCGCCTCATTTTTTTGACAAACATCTTACACTCGATATCAATGCAAAAGCAAGTATAGAGAGTATTAAGCCCGCACAAACAGGAGCAATTGGAAATGCCATATCTTTCGATCCTACCAGGCCTGTGCACCAAAATTATACCGACAATCTAGGTCTTGGATACTATATGTGGACAGATGCAGGAAAGCCCATTACGCAAGCCGCAAGTAATCCTTTGGCAGATTTGGAATTGACCAACAAACAAAACTTGATAAACCGTTCTATTGGCAATATGGCGATGAATTATAAGGTTCATGGATTTGAAGACCTGCAATTAAATGTTAATTTGGGATATGATATACGCCGCAATAAGTATGAAGAAACAATTCCAGACTTGGCGCCTTCTACTTACACCGGCAATAGAAATGATGGCAGAGGCTTATTTCGTTCGGACGACAATAAAAACACCAACTACCTACTTTCTACCTATGCCAATTATGCCAAAGATATAAGTACCAAGCATCATGTAAGTGCCATGCTTGGTTACGAATGGCAGCGTTTTTGGTATAGTACAAACCCCAAAAGTATAGTACAAGACGTACCTGATACCTCCTCCTCTGATGAGGATGTCTTGTATCTCCTCTCGTTCTTTAGTCGTTTAAATTATTCCTTTGATCAGAAATTGTTGCTAACAGCCACTATGCGTGCCGACGCGTCCTCTCGTTTTGCATCCAACAATCGCTGGGGATATTTTCCATCGCTAGCCTTGGCCTATCGCTTGAATGAAGAACAATTTGTTAAGAATATAAAATCCCTCTCCGATTTAAAATTTCGTGTTAGTTATGGACAAACTGGGCAGCAAGATATAGGAGAATACCACCCCTACCTTCCCCTATACACCATCTCCTCAGATGCTGCTAAATATCAATTTGGAGATCAATGGTTGCATATGTATAGGCCAAATGGATACGATCCGAACATAAAGTGGGAAACAACAAGCACATACAATGCAGGATTGGATTATGGATTTTTCAACAACCGTATTTCTGGTAGTATAGATGTTTATAAGCGCTACACCAAAGATTTGCTGAATGACATTTATGTTCCTGCAGGAAGTAATTTTACAAATAAACTCAACACCAATATTGGAGATATGAAAGGGCAGGGCCTTGAGTTGTCTCTTAGTGGAGTGCCTGTCAAAAGCAAAGATTGGCAATGGACTATTGGAGGAAATTTTACATACGGAAGATCCAAAATCACCAAGTTGAATACAATAGATAGAGAGGATGCTTATGTCAAAACGGGTGGAGTTGGCAGAAATGATCTTCAGATACATAAGGTAGGTGAAACTCCCAATACATTTTTTCTGCTCAAACAGGCCTACGATCAAAACGGAAAGCCAATAGAAGGACAATACATAGCCAAAGACGGATCCATAACATCCATAGCAAGTGATGACAACAAATACATATCAGGAAAGAGTTCAAGAACTCCATATTATTATGGACTTTCTACACACCTAACCTACAAGAAATGGGATTTTGGAATCAATGGGCATGGAAGCTTTGGCAATTATGTGTTTAACTACCAGCAAGCCAAACAATCCCTATCAGGAGTTTTAAATGATGGAATATCAAGCAATATATCCAAGCAGGCATTTGAAAGAGGCTTTGAAAAAGAACAATATTTTTCTGATTATTTTCTCGAAAGTGCTGCATTTTTTAAGTTCGACAACATTACAATAGGGCATACCTTCAATAAATTATGGAATACATCAAGCTCTTTGAGAATGGCATTTAGTGCGCAAAATATTGCGATAATAAGCAAGTATTCAGGCATTGATCCTGAAATATACAATGGTATTGACAACAATACATACCAACGTCCGAAAATCTATACATTATCATTAAATATAAATTTTTAATTTAGAAGAAATAACTTATGAAAATGCAAGTATTAAAACATATAACAGCAATCATCTTTTTAGCTCTTTCATTCTCCTCCTGTCTTGACGATCTCAATACAGAGCCACTGAATAAGAAAAAACTTTTGAATACAAATGTCTATACCTCTACCCAAGGATACCTCGGAGTATTGGCAAAATGCTATGGATCTCTGATTCTCAACGGACAAGATGGCCCCGACAAGGATGGAGACGTTGGAGGTATGGATATAGGATATAGTGGATACACCAGGTCTTTGTTTTATTTACAAGAATGCTCAAGCGACCAGATAGTTCTGCATTCTGGCAGCTCACAAGGAAGTAGAGATCTTTTGTATATGAACTGGAATCAATCAACACCAATCATTAGCTATTCATACTATCGCCTCTATATGTCTATTAATTATTGCAATGAATTTTTGCGCGAATCGACAGAAAACAAGTTGAGAGACAGAGGGCTATACGATGAATTAAAAGACGAAATATCTTACTATCGAGCCGAAGCACGATTCATTAGAGCCTATTGCTACAGCATGATTTGCGATCTTTATGGATCAGGACCATTTGTAGACGAGACAATGGCGATAGGGATTATTCCGCATCAAAAGTCGCGAAAGGAAATCTACAATTACCTTGTAGCAGAAACCGAAGCATTGACAACTGAGATGAAAGCCCCAGGCACAAATCAATATGGGCGTGTCGATCAAGTAGCTGCATGGTTTTTGTTGGCTCGCGTGTATTTAAATGCCGAAACATGGGTCGGAGCAAATGAATATGAGAAAGCATACCAATACTCGAAGAAAATTGTTGACAATAGCTCATACCCTTTGGCATCTGATTATCGCCATATTTTTCTTGCCGACAACCATACCTGTAAAGAAATTATTTGGTCTTTGCCTCAAGACGAGGTGCATACCATCAACAGTGCAGGAACAAACTTTTTAATCAAGGCCTTGGTCAATGGACCAATGGATAGGTATTACCAAACAGGTATAGGAGCACGAGGATGGGGCAATGCCCGTGTGAAGACGCAATTGGTAGATATGTTTGAACCCTCCGATCAGGTCTTTGATTCGCTAGACAGCTGGGGAGATCTCAAAAGAGACAAACGCGCCCAATTCTTTAGCATCAATCATAGTCGAGAAACATGGATAGAAGGGAGTAATTTTCAGGCTACAAATTTTTATCATGGATATGCCTGTATCAAATGGCGTAACGTAAGCAAAGATAGGAAAGAATTGGCTCCTGGAGGCACAACTTACACTTCGATAGACTATCCGATGTTTCGTACGGCCGATGCCTATTTGATAGCAGCCGAGGCAATTCTCAGAGGAGCCAGCGGTAGCCGCATGCAAGCATTAGACTATATAAATGAGATCAGAGACAGGGCTTATATGTCAGGCAATTATGGTAGTGGGCTATCTGGACGCATAAATGACAAGCAGCTCACACTAGACTTTATTTTAGATGAGCGCGCACGCGAATTGCATACAGAGCTCGTACGTCGCACCGATCTAATACGTTTCGATAAATATACAAAAGGCTATGATTGGGACTGGAAAGGAAGTGATGGCAATGCAGGAAATTATATTGGCAAAGATGTGAACGATAAATACAAATTATTTCCCATCCCTCAAAATGAGTTTACTGTAAACCCTCACCTAGTCCAAAATGATAATTATAAATAAAATCCTAAGACAAGTTAGATTATGAAGTTTATACATTTCCTTTTTTTATTTCTTTCTTTTGGTAAGTGCTGCCTTATAGCGCAAACAACAAAGCAAGAGCTATTTGATAATTTAGATAAAATGGCAGGAGTATACTATGCCTATCCCTCAAACGAAATTGTAGATCAAACAGTAGCTCCAAAGGGATATGAGCCTTTCTATATTAGTCATTTTGGACGACATGGATCTCGTTACTTGATAAATGACAGCGACTACAAATGGATTCTTGACCTCTTTAGAGATGCCGATGGACAAAATGCACTCACAGACTTAGGTGTGGATGTACTTGCCCGTATCGAAAAAATATGGATAGAAGCCCAAGGTCGTGGAGGAGACCTGTCGCCACTAGGACTGCATCAACAAAGAGGTATTGCCGAACGAATGTATCGCTCCTATCCAGAAGTATTTAGTGATGGCGTTGAAATTTCTGCACGCTCAACCTTGGTTGTACGCTGCGTCCTGAGTATGGATGGATTTAGTGAGCGACTCAAAGAGCTAAATCCACGCTTGCAAATTACAAGGGAGGCCAGCAATAAATACATGAACTATCTCAACTTTCACACAAGGGAGGCTGTAGATTTTAGATCTCAAAAAGATACTTGGCGCAAAGAGTACAACAAATTTGAAAAGGCCCATATGCAGGGACAAAGATTGATTCACTCACTTTTTTGCGACAGCACATACATACAGCAAAATGTAGACTCAGGTTCTTTGATGTTTGGTTTATATAGGATTGCAAGTGTGATACAAAATATGGATACAAAAATATCATTCTATGATTTGTTTAAAGAGGAAGAACTTTTTGGCTTATGGCAAGTCAAGAATTATAGCTTGTATGTTGAATATGCAAACTCAGCATTAAATAAAGGGATAATGATGGAAAATGCAAAACCAGTGCTAAGTAATATTCTCAGTAGTGCCAAAGATGCTATTGATTCAAAAAAGAAAGGAGCCACTCTTCGTTTTGCTCATGATGGCAATATTATTCCCTTGGCAACATTGCTGCATCTGCAGGACTGTTACAAAAGTGTGTCTAAGCCTTCAGAGTTCTATAAAGCTTGGAGCGATTTTAAGGTCGCTCCCATGGCAGGGAATATACAAATAATATTTTTTCGCAACAATAATTCGGATGATGTAGTTGTCAAATTCTTGCTCAACGAGAGGGAAATACTTGTGCCTCCAATAAAGAGTGAGATATTGCCTTATTACCATTGGAAAGATGTTGAATATTATTATAAATCTTTATTGGAAAGTTAGTGTCTGAACCCATGAATTCACTTGAAGTTACAATTATTATTAATGAACCTATTACAAAACCTATTTTAAAATGTAAAATGTTACTTACTTACTTATATGTTTTATTTAAATTGGCTCTATAACGAATACTGTGGGTAATCAAATTTGAGTTTGCCCGAGATGAAGTATATCATGTTAATAAAATTATTAATATTTCTATATCCTCTAGCTCTTCTTTTTGCCAATTGGATTTTGGAATTAATTTCTTCAAGAATCCCATTTGTCACTTTGGTGTAAAAATACGCCACAATACCCGACCAGTGTGCTTTTATTTAGTTTACAAACTTAGTAATTGGCTGTATTCCAGCCTCCAGAGCTTTCGTACACCAAAACCACAGATAGCCTTTAGCTTCTTCAGGGTCATCCACTTGAAAAACATCCGCAAAAAGCTCTCTGAGTCTATAAGCCTCTCCTAGAGTTGGATATAATGGAAGTAAGGCATCTAATTCCGTTGCCTTCTCGTTCGCGCTTTCTTACCTCATCTAAGGCTTTATTGAGTGATTGAACTAAATGAAATTTATCAAAAATAATCTGTGAATCAGGCAAATGAGTCATAGATCCTGCCACAAAAGCAACTGACATATCCATACTAATGAGCTCTATATATTCTGCCTTACCCCCTTTTGATTCAAGGCAGGATACAAAGGACTCTATTGTAGAGGAATTCTTTATTGGCAATATCTACATTGTACCTCTCTATTTGTATGCGTTTGCCGCGCTTGCCAGCCAGCACTATAAGCTGCTCAATCTCTCCCGATTGTTGCGATCGAGGATCGAAATAAGTCTTTG
>BHEP01000091.1 GCA_003851245.1 Bacteroidales bacterium
GGCTCTAAATAATTCTGCTCTAAAGTCATTCAATGATTTTTTTGACTTAGTTAGAAAAAATATAAGAAAAGAATTAGTTCTGAGTCCACCCCCTAAAAAGAAAAGCCCGCAGTGAAATTAATTGATTAATATTCATTGAATTAGTTCTCTTTTTGGGTTGTTTTCTGTATCTTTATGCCACTCAATGATTTTTTTGGCTTAGTTAGAAAAAATATAAGAAAAGAATTAGATATAAAATAAGGGTCTTTGGAACATCCTTCCAAAGTTAGGATACTATCTTTCGCGGTGCGGTAGTCGGTCTTTCTGCACAATTTCGTTGGTAAGCTAAAATTCGTAGTCAAGGGTCTTCTTAGCGAATATCGCTGCCTAGGCATCAAATGTGTTGATGCTTTGCCGCTCCAACTCCTGTGGACGCAAGTATTTGAAGAGCAGGTATAGCTCCGAGAGAGAGTTGGAAATGGTAGTCCCCCCCCCAAGTTCTGCTGTCGTTTGACAACTCCTTTCAGCATTCCTCGTGACACCTCCCTGCCCTGACTACGCAGCACCTCCAAATTTTCCTCCACACTGTAGAGTAGATTTATGTCTTAACAATGGGGAGTATCATATTAATTGCGAGTAAAAAACCAATTGTTTTTGTTTGTGAGATGCACATTGAAAAAATATCCATCCATATCAAAGGCTTTTAAATATTCGGGGTCTGTGATTTCGTTTTCTATTATGAAACGGGTCATCAGCCCTCTTGCTTGTTTGGCATATAAGCTATTTGTGATCATTTTACCCCTAATTTCTTGTTGAAAAATAGGCGTGATCACTTGTGTGTTTTGTGGAAGTAGGCTAGGATTTACCAGTTTGAAAAATTCTTTAGAGGCAAGATTAACTAGGGTATATTGTTCGGAAGTCAAGAGCGAGCAAAGTTTTTTATTTATATCCTCCTTCCAATAGTCATATAGTTTGGGCACTATTTTAGAGCTCATATCAAGCCTATATGCCTGTATTTCATCCGAGGGGCTAAGAAGTCCATACAATGCAGAAAAAATCCTAAGTGTTTTTGTAGCGAACATCCATTGCTGCTGACTGAAGTTTTGCGCATCAATTTTGTTGAATACAATGCCACTATATGCCATTGCAGCAGGCCTTACTTTATGAGGTTCTGGCAATGCGAAAGATTGAAAGGCCTGTATGGTTTCTTGTGCTATTTTGAAACTTATTTTTTCTTTTTCCATAAGTTCCACAAAAGATATTTGGACGAGTCTTTCTTTTAAAACCCTTGTTTTTTCGACAAAGCAAGCTTGTGAGGTTTTGATTTCCACAAGCGGTTTTTTCTCGAAATTCATTAATTTAGAAGGGGAAATAACAACAATCATTTATAAGGCTTCAAGCATGCGTTTTAGAACCAATTGGGCAGAAAACTCTCTGTTTTTAGCCTCTTGGACAACAATGGATTGGGGACTTTCTATGACCTCGTCGCTAACAATCATGTTGCGCCTTACAGGTAGGCAGTGCATAAAAAAAGCATTGTTGCTTAGAGACATTTTCTGAGAGTTTACCGTCCACGACATATCTTTGCTAAGAACGCTTCCGTAGTTTGGGTCTTCAAAGGCAGACCAGTTTTTGGCGTAAATAAAATCAGCTCCCTCAAACGCCTTGTCTTGATCATATTCTATTATAGCATTGCCAGAAAATTGAGGAGATAGCGCATAACCTTCAGGATGGGTGATGGTGAAATCTACATCCGCCTCATTCATAAACTCCGCAAAAGAGTTGGCTACAGCCTGGGGAAGAGCCTTCGGATGGGGTGCCCATGTTAGCACAACCTTGGGTCTGGTCACCTTCTTAAACTCCTCGATAGTAATCATATCAGCCAAGGCCTGAAGGGGGTGAGAGCAGGAGCCTTCCATACTTATTACAGGCTTGCCAGAATATTTTATAAATTGGCGAAGTACCTTTTCTTGATAATCCTCTTCTTTACTTTCAAATTGGGCAAAAGCTCTGACGGCAATAATATCGCAATATTGAGCCATTACAGGTATTGCTTCGAGCATATGCTCGGGTTTATCGCCATCCATAACTACCCCTCTTTCAGTCTCCAGTTTCCAAGCTCCTTGGTTTATATCCAGCACCATTACATTCATTCCTAGATTCATGGCTGCTTTTTGAGTGCTAAGCCTGGTTCTTAAGCTAGCATTAAAAAAAACCATAAGGAGGGTTTTATTTTCTCCTAAATGCTTGTATGCAAAAGGATTTCCTTTTATTTTTAGGGCTTCTTTTACGGCATTATTTAGATTGCCCAAATCCTTAACGCCAATATAATTTCTCATAATTAATTAATTAATTGTAATTTCATTTTCTTATTTGACCCTCTCCCCTTATTATCCATTTGTAGGTGCAAAGTTCTTGTAAGGCCATGGGTCCTCTGGCATGGAGTTTTTGTGTGCTTATGCCAATTTCCGCACCTAAGCCAAACTGCGCTCCATCGGTAAATGCGGTAGAGACATTGGAGTACACACAGGCAGCATCTACCATGGTTTCAAAATAGGCTATCGCCTCATGGTCTTCACTAATAATACATTCGCTGTGCATGGAACTGTATTTAGAGATGTGCTCTATAGCGTGTTTGATATTGGCTACTGTTTTGATACTCATTTTGTAGTCCAAAAATTCTGTTCCATAGCTTTCGTCGTCTGCTTTAAAAAGCCATTTGGAGGGGTAGCTGCCTGCCAGATATTGATAAGCTTGAGAGTCGGCATAAATTTCCACCTCATTTTTTTCTAGCATTTTGCAGAGGCTAGGAAGTTCGCACAATCTTTTTTCATGAATTATTAGGCAGTCAAGGGCATTGCATACGCCAACTCTTCGAGTTTTTGCGTTGTTGACAATGCTTATTCCTTTTTTGACATCTCCAAACTCGTCGAAATAGCAGTGACAAATGCCGGCACCTGTTTCAATAACTGGAACTTTGGAGTTTTCTCTAACAAAATTTATCAAAGACTTACCGCCTCTGGGTATTATTAGGTCTACATATTTTCTAGCGTTCAGTAGTTTAATACTAGCTTCTTTGCCATTGGGAAGTAAGGAGCAAACCAGTGGCGACACATTAAATTTTAAGAGTACTTTTTGTATGAGGCCAACGATGGCCTGGTTGCTATGTGTCGCATCTGTTCCCCCTTTAAGTATGCAGGCGTTTCCAGATTTAAAGCAAAGCGAAAACACGTCGAAACTAACATTGGGTCTGGCCTCATAAATCACACCAATCACACCAAAGGCTAGAGTAATTTTTTTTAGTCGCACTCCATTTGGTAGCGTAGATTCCATAAGGATTTTTCCTAAGGGCGTTTCGGCCTCAGCTACATTATTTATATCTCTGGCAATATCTTTTATTATCTCTTTCGAGAGTCTGAGCCTATCAAATTTGGGGTTTTTGGCATCCATCGCATTCAAGTCCAATTGATTTGCTTGGAGAATGGCCTCAGATTGATTTATAGCCTCCTGCGCAATGGTTTTAAGAACTTCCTTTCGGACATCTTCTTTGAGTAAGTTGAGCTCTATGCTTGCTAAACGTATGGATTGGAATAATTCATTCATTTTTTATCGACTAGTACATTACTAAATTTTTATACTTGTTTTTATTTAATTATTTGTACTTGCAAAGGCATTTCTATGTCTTGCGAAAATTTTTCAACATAATCGAACCATTCTTGGTCGGTTTCAAAGCCCCACTTACTCCATCCTGATCCAAAATAGTATGTAAATTCTCTTCCTTTCTTGTACCTGCTCAAGCCTAGTATGTGCTCAGAGTGCTGACAAATTTCGGAAAGAGGATTTGTGAAAACTAGTCCTACATAATTTCTTCCGGAATGAATCCCAGCGTCCGACACAGCATTTTCGGCATATGCAATATATTTTTTATCAATATCGTAATTTATTATGCCTAGTTCTTTGTGTAGCCAAATGCCTGCTGCAATGGGGAGGAATTCAAAATCGCCATCATAACTTACTATTGCCTTATTCATCTGCGAACCAGCATCCAAAGACACTGTTAGTGTTTGTGTGTAGGTTTTATTTCCAAGTTCTGCGGACTCGTAGACTAGTCTAAATGAAGTGCGCAAAGGCCCCTGGTCTATGAGCGTGGCACTTGTATAGTTGCGCCCTACCCAAAGGGTATCGTTTACAAAAGGGGCAATACCTCCAGCACCCAATGTGCGAGCCACTTTGTAGCAGTCCAATCCAAGACCATGATCTTCATGATAGGAGATTCCATTCTTGAGTTCGTCGCTGTAAAATTTCTCCAATACGAGTTCTTCTGTTCTCTTGAGCCAAATATCTACACCATTACTTGCATTTTCGGCAGCCAAAGCAGGGCCATACATTCTAAAAGCAATGCGGTCGTTTTCCCAGGCAAAATCATCCTTGCGCTCAGGAACAGCTCTGCCGTGGGTGAGGATTTTGAAATATTCGGGACTGCCTTTTTTTATTTCGTAAGTTTTCTTTTGAGAACCCAATAGGGAGGTCGAAAATATTATCTCTTGAGCCTTGCTTTGTTCATTAAAAATAAGTTGATAGGGTATTTGTGCGCCCGCTTCGTCGAGGATGATTAGCTCATCACTGTCGTTTAGCAGAAGTTGCACACTAATATCAGACCAAAAAAGGCTTATAATTTCATTTTTTCTTTCGTTGTCAGTAGGATTGCTCACTTCTACTTTTATTGCTTTTTCGGCACAAGAAGCAAGTGTAAGTATCGAAAATAGGAGCAGTGTAAATTTTATCTTCATAATTCATAATTATTGATTATCTTGCACAAAATTAACTTTATTTATTCACAATTAATACAAAAACGTATGAAAAAGAGGACACTAGTAGTTATCTCATGTTTTTTACTATTTTTTTTCACATTTATGCAAGCACAAATAAATGAGGAGATACCTCTTTGGCCTCAAGGGGCTGTAGAAAGCAATATGCTTACGGAGCGGGAGGGCACTAATGAGCAGGGGCACATTTTTAGTGTGAGTGATCCGAGTATAAGAATTTTCTTTCCCAAGGATGGTATTAAAAATGGCTCTTCTATAATTATTTGTCCAGGTGGAGGCTATGGCATTTTGGCTTCCGTTCACGAGGGGTATCAATTTGCAGAATGGTTTGCTGAGAATGGAATAGTGGCTGTAGTTTTAAAGTATCGTATGCCCAATGGGCATTGTGAGATACCTCTGTCTGATGTAAAGCAGGCAATGCGCATTGTGAGGCATAGAAGTGGGGAGTGGGGAATTAATCCACAGAAAATAGGGGTGGCAGGTTTTTCTGCTGGCGGGCATCTGGCCTCAAGTTTATTGTGTCATTTTGATGAGGAGACACGACCTGATTTCGGCTTGCTATTTTATCCTGTCATAACTATGGAAGAGGCATTTACGCACAGGGGCTCTAGGAAGGCTCTTTTGGGAGCTAATCCTACAAAAGCTATGGTAGAGAGGTTTTCTAATGAAAAACAAATAAAAAATAATACGCCTCCAACTTTAATTATTTTGAGTGATGATGACAAGGTGGTTGTGCCTCAAAACAGCCTCATGTTTTATGAAAATCTAAAAAAGAAAGAGATTCCTTCTAGCATGTATATCTTTCCTGAAGGTGGTCATGGCTGGGGTTTTAGCGATAATTTTCGCTATCATAAGCAGATGAAGGCCTTGGTATTGGATTGGATGCAGCAGCAAAATATTTTTTAAAAAAAAATCGAGGGTGATAGCACCCTCGATTTGAACTTTTATTTTTCTTATTTCACTACTTCATCTGTTTTCTTTCGCAAATATATGCCATAAGCCAATGCTAGGAAAAACATTATGATGTAAGCCTCTTCGTTTGGTGTATCGTTGCTACCTCCAGGATTCTCCTCTCCTCCACCTGTCTCGAAACCATCGCCAGCGTCTCCAGGGTCTATCGCTCTCAAGCTGCCTCCGTATGGGTCTGCAAAGGAAGGAAGGGTAGCTAGATTACTCGCCGAAGGCCCCGATTCTTTAAATGCTTGCGGAGATGGATTTGAGCCGTTAAAATTAGCAGCAACAATATAATGGCTTGAAAGCAGCAAAATGCTGATCATTACCATTAATTGGGTTCTTTTTATTATTATTCTTTTTTTCATTTCTTCAAAACTCATTTCTTTCTTTCCTAAATCTAATCTATCCTCAAGTTTTTTTCCAAGCCTATAAAAACCGCAATGAATAGACTAAGTCCTAATTTGTTATTTTTAGAATATTTTTCCTTTGAATGCAAATACTCTTAAATATAAACCATATACTGAAAAAACTGTGCCAAAGTATACCTTGGCTTGAAAATCAATCTGTTTATTTTTTAAATTTGGATATAAAGAACTTGCGTACGTTACTACAAAATTATTTTATCTAATCCTCACTTAAGAGGACAAAGATACTCATTATTTTGAATATTTTCGATGAATAGTCTTGTTTTTGACTTTTTTTATGTATTTTTGTTCGTTGATGTTAATTTATATATACTTT
>BHEP01000092.1 GCA_003851245.1 Bacteroidales bacterium
TTTATATATAAACTAAGAAGGATAAAATTTTAACTTTGTTTAACTTATATTACTCTATAAGTCAATGTTTTCTCTTTTACTAGTAGCGACACCATGTCTTTACTAGTCATGACGGCATGTCATTGCTAGTAGTAAGTCTGTTTTCTGCCCAATTTAAATCACAAAAGAAAATAAGTGGCATTATCACCGACCAAAATGGCGAAGCCGTTATTGGAGCCAGCGTGGTGGTGAAGGTTACTACCACAGGCACTGTTGCCGATATTGAAGGGAGATTTGAGCTCAGTGCGCCGGAAAGCTCCATTCTTATCGTTTCGTATATTGGATACCCAATATACTGCTCTTTGTACATATTGTATTTTTAACGAAAATAAGTATATCTTTGTCAAGGAAAAAGTTGGACCAAGTTATACTTTCGATGTGAAGCTCAATTCCCTAATGATTCCAAATGATGAGATTAGTAAGAATCCCCAACTCCTACCCAATAATCCTGGATATTAATCCTGTATACGAACATTTATTTTTTAAAATAATAGGAATATGAAACTCTCAAATATACGCTTCTTACGAAACATACCTAATAAACATACAATTGCAATGAGAAAATACATTATTTCACTCTATCTTATCGGTTTTTCCTTATTTACTTTTTCCCAAAATTATCCGTTTAGGAATCCCGATCTTCCGATAGACGCGCGAGTAAATGATCTTATATCGCGACTCAGTCTTGATGAAAAAGTAAAGCAAATGATGAACGATTCGCCAGCCATAGATCGTTTGGGAATACCCAAAAACAATTGGTGGAACGAATGTCTACATGGCGTAGGGCGTTCGGGAGAAAAAGTTACCGTTTTTCCTCAAGCAATAGCCATGGCTGCCACTTTTGATGTAGATGCAATGAAGCGAATGGGCGATATTACATCCGATGAAGCAAGAGCAATCTACCACCAGGCAATTCGTGTAGGCGAGCAAGGAGCGCAATACAAAGGACTTACCTTTTGGACACCCAACATAAATATATTTAGAGACCCTCGATGGGGTAGGGGGCAAGAAACTTATGGCGAAGACCCTTACCTGACGGCTCAAATGGGAGATGCCATTGTAAGAGGATTGCAGGGCAGCAACCCACAGTATATGAAAACTTCGGCATGTGCAAAGCACTACGCCGTGCACAGTGGTCCCGAAAAAGGACGCCACGAATTTGATGCCACGGTATCTCAATACGATCTTTGGGATACCTATCTGCCTGCCTTTAGAGAATTGGTTGTCAACTCAAAGGTGTCTTCTGTTATGTGTGCATACAACCGATATGATGGAGAGCCCTGCTGTGCCAGCGATTTGCTAACAGGCATACTGCGAAACCAGTGGCAATTTGATGGCTACGTAACCTCCGATTGTGGAGCCATATACGACTTTTATAAATTCCACAAAACACATGCCGATGCAACCATTGCATCGGTCGATGCCCTCATTCATGGCACCGATCTGGAGTGTGGTACCGACTACAAAAAACTATTGGATGCCGTTGAAAGCGGAATGCTCACCGAACGCCAAATAGATGTTTCTCTAAAACGCCTATTGAGTCTCCGATTCAAACTGGGCATGTTTGATCCTCCAAGCATAGTGCCATATTCCAATATTCCATATTCCATACTTGAAAGCCCCGAGCACCAGCAACATGCACTCCAAATGGCACAAAAATCTATGGTGCTCCTCAAAAACAAAGACAATACCCTGCCGCTATCAAAAAAAATAAAAAGCATTGCCATCATCGGGCCAAATGCCGATAATGAAGAGGTGCAATTAGGAAATTACAATGGATTTCCTTCAAAAATAATCACCGTCCGTCAAGGAATCCAAGACAAACTAGGAGCGAATGTAAAATACATTTCATTTCCTGCCACCGACTACACCACCGCCTTAGGCAAGGGATATGACCTTAAGAAAATTGCGGATAAGGTCAAGAATGCCGATGTTATACTGTTTGTTGGAGGAATATCCCCTCGCTTGGAGGGAGAGGAAGGTGATGCAGGCAAAGAAAAACTTGATGGATTTGAAGGCGGCGACCGCACAGACATTGCCCTACCTGCCATTCAAACCAACTTGATGAAAGAACTCAAGGCCACTGGCAAACCTGTAGTTTTTGTCAACATGAGCGGAAGTGCAGTTGCAATGCCATGGGAAGACGAGCATGTGGACGCAATTCTACAAGCATGGTATGGTGGACAGTCTGCTGGTACTGCCGTAGCCGATATCCTCTTTGGCGATTACAACCCTTCAGGAAAATTGCCCGTAACGTTCTATCGCAAGACCGAAGATTTGCCCCATTTCCACGATTTCTCAATGGAAAACCGAACCTATCGCTACTTCAGCGGAAAGGTATTGTATCCCTTTGGATACGGATTGAGCTATACCTCATTTAAATACGAAATGCCACAAGCCAGCCTTAGCACAAATACTGGCGAACCGCTTGTGCTTGTAGCAAAAGTCACAAATACTGGATCCCGTGATGGAGACGAAGTGGTGCAGCTCTATGTGAGGCATTTAGTAGATTCCGAAAATCAAAGCAAACCAATACATGCCCTACAAAATTTTGAGCGCATACACCTAAAAGCCGGAGAAAGCAAAGAAGTTCGTTTCCAACTTTCGCCCCGCAATCTTGCCCTAGTCGACAATAGTGGCAACTTGGTGCAGAAAGCAGGCAGGGTGCAAATATTTATTGCAGGCGGACAACCCGATGCCTCTTCGGCACAAACCATCGTATCGGTCAATGGGGATAGCTATTCTCAATACTAATTATATTAAAAACATAGTACTTTCAAGAATAAATATTTCTAACTTTGCCTTATTGAAAAAAAAATTCTAAAAAACAGACCAATGAATACAGAGCTAAAGCTTAAGGGAGACAGGGATATTTTGCGAGTACCTTCTACTAAAGATAAGGCATTGCGCATTAATTTGAATGCGTATATATATGGTACGTTTTCTGAAATTGGGGCAGGGCAGGAGACGGTGCGGCATTTTTTTAGGGCTGGCAGATCCTCGGGAACAGTTGCAAAGGCAATGTCGGCTTATGATAAGGACTTTAGTGACGCTATTTATGGGGCAGAGCCCGATGGTAGGTATGTGACAGAGCAGCGCTTGAAGAAGATGTTGATTCATGAGGTTGATTTGGTAGAAAAGCGCCTTAGTAGAAGTAAGCATCCCGACAAGGTTTTTTTTAGTTTTGCCAATACGGTAGCCACCATTGACTATACCAAGACCTTCAAAGGTCATGGATGGGTGGGATTGAAGTTTCAAGTAGAGGCTATCGAGGCCTACAACGAAATAATCTTACACCTTCGCTTCAAGGAAAATGACATACACCTACAGCAAGAGACCTTGGGAGTATTGGGCGTAAATCTTATTTATGGTTCATATTATGAGTGCCATGATCCCAAGAAGCTATTGCTCAGCTTGTATGACAACCTAAATAAGGATCAATTGGAGATAGATACTATTAATTTTTCAGGTCCTGTTTTTGCACACGTAGACAATCGACTGATGAGCCTTCAATTGGTGAAGAATGGGATGACAGATGCAGTTGTTTTCGGTCCTGATGGCAATAATATACTGCCATCAGAGATTTTGTATAGGAAGAACATACTGGCTCTCAGAGGCAGCTATCGCCCAGTAACAAAGGTTAATATGGATATTTATGAGAAGTCCTACCAGAAATTTATACGCGAAGAAAACGTATGTGCCGACAAAACGGTGGTTCTTTTTGAGATAACGCTATCGAATTTGCGTTCGTCGGGCGAAATAAACGAGAGGGATTTTATGGATAGGGCCCGTTTGCTTTGTTCTTTGGGTCAGACGGTGATGATTTCCAATTTTCAAGAATATTATAAATTGGTGGAATATTTTTCTACTTACACCAAGGCTAGGGTTGGACTTGCCATGGGAGTGAGTAATTTGATAGATATATTTGACGAAAAATATTACCAGCATTTGAGTGGGGGGATATTGGAAGCCTTTGGAAAATTGTTTTATAGAGACCTAAAAGTTTTGCTTTATCCGATGATAGATACCGATGGAAAGATTTTGTGCTCTCACAATTTAAAAGTTGATGCTAACATGAAACTCTTGTATAAATTTTTCAAATTTAACGGTAAGGTCATTGATATTGAAGATTATGATAGTGAGGTTTTAAATATTTTTTCACGAGATGTGCTGGAGATGATACGTAGAGATATAGCCGGTTGGGAAGAGATGCTTCCCCTGGGAGTAGCAGAAATTATTAAACGAAACAAACTTTTTGGCTATGGAGAGAATAATTATTCTGGAGAGAGCAGCTAAGAGTCATTTCCCTATTATTAAGGAAATTGCATATGATACATGGCCCGATACTTTTGGAGGTATATTGTCGGAGCAACAGATTTCGTATATGTTGGTAATGATGTACGATTTGGAATCTTTGGCGCATCAAACAGAGGTCTTGGGTCATCAATTTATTTTGCTAAAAGAGCAAATTGACGGTCAGGATAAATATTGGGGCTATGCGGCTTACGAATTGAATTGCAAGGAAGATACTTGTAAAATACACAAAATTTATTTATTGCCCAAATGTCAGGGTATGGGATTTGGTAAGAGGCTCTTAGGCTATGTAGAGAAAGAATCAAATATCAATAAAAACAAATTCTTGACCTTGAACGTAAATAAGTACAATAAGGCAGTAGATTTTTATCTAAAGTATGGGTTTCAAATTGTTGGAGAAGAAGAAATTGACATTGGCAATGGATTCTTGATGGAAGATTATGTTATGCGAAAATAAATACTTATAAATTAGAATAACTTATAAGTGGAATATCCTATCCATTAGTGTCCATTTTTCGGCAGAACTTGCGCCAGATTTGGATACTTGAAATATAGACACATACTCTTCCCACTCTTCTTGTCGTGGGAGTTTGGCTAGTTTAGAAAAGGCCTCATCCCATTGAAAATCTAGGGCTGTTTCTACTATCATAAAAAGCCTATTTCCAATGATATACAATTCCATTTCCAAAATGCCCACCGATTTGATACCTTCTTTAACCTCAGGCCAAGCATAGGCTTCGCTATGGCGTTTGACATATTCGGCAATCAGTGCAGGCTCATTTTTGAGTTCCAGATATTGGCAATATCGCTTAGTCTCTTGTTTTTGACTTACCTGCTTATATCCGTCTTGAGTTTTTTTGTCCATAATTTTGTTCGAAATAAATGTGAGGAACAAAGATAGATATAAGCTTTTAAAAAAATATATAAAGAGTCAATAAAATAAGGATGTAAATTTCATTACTTAGAAAAAAAATATCTGTTAAGCTGTGAAAAAAATACTCCTAATATTTGTTAAAATCTCATTTTTGCTTGCATTTATTTATTTATTTTTATTATTTTTGTGGTTCTTTTAACTTTAAGCACAAAGTTTAGATAAATAAAAGATTTAAAATTTCAAGAGTATTTATTAAGTTTAGAGAGGCATAATGTTTTTTAGTGCGTATGTTGAACAAAGTATTGTTATTTACATGTTTGTAGAAAAGTAAAACAGTTTGTGTTTGTTTAAGTAAAAAATATATGAAAAATGTTCATTGATCAATCATGTGTCTATAAATACGCTAGATGCTATGCTTGAGGATAATATG
>BHEP01000093.1 GCA_003851245.1 Bacteroidales bacterium
ATATAGAGCTGATAAACTATAGGGGCGAAAGCACTACAAAAATGAAATATTCTAATATCTCTTTTGAGCTAATTGAAACTTTATCGTTTCCCGATGTGAATTGTAATTCGTGTAAAAAAAGTGGTGATATTTATTATTTTGCAACACAGCAATTGGATAATACAATAGATGCTAAAAAAACAAATGCTGGATTAGTGATTGTTAATGATAGGGAAGTTGAAAAGACTTTGTTTGATAAAGAAATTGAAACTAAAGGTTCTTTTTTTTCACCAAATATTGAAAGCTTTACAAAAAACAATTTAAATGAGCTTTTTTTATCTATTATGTATGATAATACATTTTATCGACTTGAAGCAGGAGAGGCAAATCCAGTTCTTGCAATAGACTTTGGGAAAAACGGTATGGATAATTCGATAGGTTTAAAACCTGTGGAAAAACAAATGGAATATATACAAAATTTGGATGGTTTAGCTTCTTTTCCGGTACTGAATATAAACAACTCCGAGATTTTGGCTTTTTCATACTATTTTAAGCAAGATGAAAAAAAGAGGATGTATAGAGAGGAAGATTTCCGTCAGTATATAAAAATCAAACAGGACGGTAAGGTTTATCATGTAAAAAAAATAAAAAATGATTTAACAAATTTCCCTAGCTATATTTATATTAGCTCTTATTTTTTTAATTGTGCTCATGAGGTGTGGTATGAAGATTATCTTGTAGATGTTGTATTGCCTAATTATTATTTTTCTGGTGATGAAACAATGACAATCTATGTTTATGGTATCGGCGAAGTTACAGCTTATGATGATCCTATTGTAATAATGATGAAGTTGAAAAAAACTAATATTGAATAAGGCTACGGATCTTTTTCAAAGCAGATTATTCAATTTTTGAATATTTTTATCCTCAAAAAGATGAAAAAGAAAATTTTCGGTGGCATAGCTGTATTGGCTTTTGCTGCAATAGTAGCGTTTAATGTAGGTTTGACAAAATCGGATGATAATTTGTTGTCTGATTTGAGTTTGGCAAATATTGAGGCATTGGCGAGCGGAGAGAGTGGTGATTGTTCAAATGGCTGTTACAATAATGGTCCTGGCTGTTATTGCAATGGATGGTGGCCATGTGAAAGAGAAGCCTGATATTAAAAAAATGTTGCGCCATCGTGGCGCAGCATTTTTTTCAATTAACAAATAATTATTCAACATCAAAATAGTGAAATTATGAATGATCGAAACAAGCTGTTGTACCTCTTACTTATATTCCTTTGTTTGAGTTGTACTCGTAATTTAAATACAGATAAGTATCAAAATAAGCGAGATAATATTACTGAGGTTGGAGACAGAATAAGCGAGATAGAGATTGACGATGTACTTATAGGTCCGGTAGCTCGTTTGTACCTGATTGATGATTATCTGATTATAAGTGATCCTAAATCGCTTGACAAATTAATTCATATTTTCAACAAAAATACATTCTCATATGTCACTAGTACTGCATATCGCGGGCAGGGGCCTGGGGAAATTACTAGAATGGGTCATATAGAAGCAAATGAAAGTCAGCGTATATTTTATGTCAGCGATCATGGAAAGCAAATTATAGTGCCTTATAATTTAGACAGTGTTCTTCAAAACCCCTCATACATGCCCCAACTAAAAATAAAAATGAACAAAAGTCAATTTCCTGACAAATACCAATATATAAATGATACTTTGTCTATAGGTTTAATTATCCAAGCGATAGGCAATGCAGATTACAAGCCAACTGTAGCAAGATGGAATATGAATACTGGTGAAATAACCCCCATGAAATATGAGCATCCAGATGTTAAGAAGAAACGCATCAGTTTTGCCGCTTCTATGGAGAATAGTATTTATGTTGAATGTTATACATATCAGGATTTAATGACAATCTGCAGTCTTGACGGAAACTTAAAGTATAATATATATGGTAAAAACTGGAATAATCGAGGCGCAAACCAAGTTCATTATTATGGCAAAGTCATATTCTGTAACAACAAAATTTTTGCAGCCTATTCGGGAGAAAGTAGGTCTAGGGAGGAATATTACCCAACACAATTACTTGTTTTTGATATAAATGGCGATTACTTGCAAACCTTAGAAACCGGATATAAAATATCCGATTATTGTTATGACAAAGAAAACAACAGAATTATACTAAATCTCGACGACCAAATACAATTCGCCTACTTGCAGCTCGATGGTCTATAAATAAAGGTCTTTTGTAGAACTGGCATGCAAAAGTGTACGAAGGTAGCTATAGGAATAGTTAAAACTCAGTTTTTAGATAAATTTAAATGTATTTATTTGCTTTATTCATTTTTTTTTTTTACTAACTTTGTCCCAATATATTTATAAATAATTGTGAATAATGATAAAGCCTATTTTATTTTTACATTTGTTGATTACCTGTTTTGTTTTTGCTTCTTGCAAAAGCGATTCCCAAAAGCAAGTAGAAGCAATAGTAAAAAAATGGGACGATAGGAGTATTATTTTTCCATAGCATAATATTTGTAAATTTATGGGGCACGATAGTATATGTCCAAATTTGTTTTCAGCCTCATATAAGATATTGGTGTATATTGACTCGGCAGGTTGTACTTCCTGTAAATTGAGATTGGCGGATTGGAAAAAGATAATCGCAGAAACAAATAGTATTGCTCCCAAGAAAGTAGAGTTTTTGTTTTTCTTCAATCCAAAAAACGAGAGAGAATTGACTTCTATGCTTAAAATGGATAAATTTGAATTGCCTGTGTTTTATGATAAAAAAAACGAAATAAACCAGCTTAATTCTTTTCCCGACGATATGATGTTTCAAGCTTTTTTGTTGGACAAAGACAACAAGGTGATTATTGTAGGCAATCCATCTATGAACCCCCAGATTTGGGATTTGTATAAACAAGAAATCATGGGTATAAAGATACCTGCAAACATTGTTCAAACCACAGTATCTGTAGAAGAATCGAGTATTATGATAAGCGATATGCAACTGAATAAAACCAGCGAAGCCGTTTTTGTATTACACAATACTGGCGACCAAGCTTTGGTAATCAATGATGTAAAAGCCTCTTGTGGCTGTACTGTTCCTTTGTGGGATAAACATCCTATAAGCCCTAATGAACGCACAGAAATAGTTGTTAATATAAAGCCTGATAATTCAGGTCATTTTCATAAATCTATAGATGTGTATTGTAATGCAAGGACTTCTCCACTCAAATTGAGTATAAAGGGAGAGGTTAATAAGTAAATAATAATTTAAAGGGGATAATATGAAGAAGGCGGTATTGGCAAGTTCTGTTCAAAAATGACAAACCAATAGCCGCCTCCCGTCCCCATAAAGGAGAAAGTATGAGTCCATAAGAGAATGCAAAAGTATCAATAATTCGAGAAATATCTCAAGTTTGCACAGATTGTTTTTTTCTTTCAAAAGAAAGAAATGTATGTATTATTCAATTGTAAAATATTTTAATTCTTGAAAAAATGAAAAAGAAAATTTTCGGTAGCATAGCTGTATTGGCTTTTGCTGCAATAGTAGCGTTTAATGTAGGTTTGACAAAATCGGATGATAATTTGTTGTCAGATGTTAATTTTGAAAATGTGGAAGCACAAGCATGGGGAGAAAGCATTCTTGGATACCTTGCATGTCCTGGAGTTGGATATGCCTGTGCTTGGCCAACTTATGGAAATGTTCAATATTAAATGATGCGACCATTTTAATTCAAAACAGAGGGTACCTACCTTGCGTATTGTACCCTCTTAAAACAAAAAACATGAAGTTAAATATTATTATATTAATTTTAATGTGTTGCATTTATTCTTGTGGCAACGAATCAACATTTCAGAATAGGTTTGTAAGTGATATTCCTTTAGAAGTTCACAGTTTTTTTGAGTACGAAGATGGAAATATTATTCGTATGTGGGCAGACGATGATTTAATTTACATTTCTTCTGATCCAGATAATGCCGTTAAATTATTTGACTATTCAGGCAATCTATCTGCCACATTTGGAAAGAACGGAGAAGCACCATGGGAAAACGGCACGGTTTGGGGCTTTGGAAAAGATAGCGATGCTTATTGGGTGCATGATTATCCAAAAATGGCACTAAAAAAATATGCTTTAGAAAATGATTCAATGCTATTTTTTAGGCGATTTGAAACAAAACACAATGTTCTATATGTTGGAGATAATCGTTTTCTAATTCCTCGGTTTGATGTTGAGGATGGAGTCTTTTATATCTCTTTATATGATGCGATTGATGATACTTTCATCAAAGAAATAGACATTTGCAAACTTACAAATATTTTTGATAAGCTACCTCCTTTTGGGGATTATACCTTTCAGGGAGACTTTTGCAAAAATGACGAAGGGCAAGCTATTTTCTTCTGCATGTTCAATAGTTCATTTTTTTTTATGGATACAGAACTTGATAAAATAAAACATTACACTGATATTAGAGCCCTTCCGATATCTAAACCCATAGTCAGCAATCAGCAAATAAGGCTTGATCCGATGAATTGTGGAATACTTACGGGAACTCTCGATGAAGAGTACGTTTATTTTATAAGCCCAAAATATAAAGAAACAATGTGGTACAATGTAAAAGATTTTTTGCTAGATATTTATGATATAAATTCAAAGGAATATATCAAAAGTTTTGATATTCCTTTGTGGCAGGGGAAATATCCACCACTTAAGATTTCTAAAACAAGTCACGGTCTGGTTGTAGCCTACTATGGTGGCATTATTGTGGTATACAATGATTTTTCGATGCATATATGATTACTCTAGCATTAAAATGCATATTGATTGCCTATAATTTATTCATGTTTATATTTATCTTTTATTTCTTAGACCGATGGAAAGCAATCTGATACTTTAATTTTGGTGGTTTTTTAGATGATTTTACTCCTCTTTTTACTCCTCTTTTTACTCCTTTTGTTTTCGGTTTATCTATCCCATTTCTATCCACCAAAAAAAATCAAAAAACGGGTTTCGTTTTATCTTTGTTGGCATTGCTATTTGTAGAGTATTATGAAATAATGATAAAATATATAAACGTTGATGTTTGTAGGTGTAAAAGAATTTTTCCGTTTTTAGATTCAGATGTTCATTTTTGGATAAACTCTTCACTTGTTTTATTATGTCTCTTATTGTTTACATTTTTCTTCTTTTTGCACCTCTGCCAAGACATTGATAGGCAGTGCATTCGTAAAGATGTAAAATAAATTGAATTGAATTGAACTGAATTTAATTGCGTCTGCTTATTTGCTTTATTCATTTTTTTGCTAATTTTGTTTCAAGCTATTTATAAATAATTGGTAATCAATGATGTAAAAGCCTCTTGTGGCTGTACTGTTCCTTTGTGGGATAAGCATCCTATAAGCCCTAATGAACGCACAGAAATAGTTGTTAATATAAAGCCTGATAATTCAGGTCATTTTCATAAATCTATAGATGTGTATTGTAATGCAAGGACTTCTCCACTCAAATTGAGTATAA
>BHEP01000094.1 GCA_003851245.1 Bacteroidales bacterium
GTGCCAGCCTGCCGCCTCTTTATTTCGTTTCGGCTACGCCTACACTACATAAAGAGGCGGCAGGCCCAGAGAAACGAAAAAAGAAAAAAGAGCTGTTCACTTTTCAATTATTATACCTGTTCACTTTTCGATTATTATATACAAAAAAAGGCATTGTCTACAAATAGAACCTGGAAAAGAATTGTCGGCACTCTACAAGAAGCAGGTAAAACTAGAAAAAACTACGATTGTGGATTTTTTGAATATATCCAGCAAATTTGCCTTCGATGCAGCCCCTATTGAAATGAACCTAAGTTTTGCTTCCAACAAACTTCCTGCACAATATGGTATTAGCCTAAAAAATAAGCATGGAGAATGTGTAGTGATGGGATATAAGCGTGATGAGCAGCTGTTTTATGTAGACCGAACGAAGTCTACAGCAGTGAAGTTTCATGATCAATTTGCCTCAATTCAGACAGCAAGTTATAAACCCACCAGCCAAACAATGCAATGGAGAATATTGCTCGATGTGGGCTCTGTAGAGTTATTTGTGGGCGATAAGCAAATTGTTTTTTACTGATATATTCTATCCGTCCAGCCCCTTCGATACCATAGAATTGTTTACCGAAGGGGGCGAAATTATACTTAAAGAGGCATTGATAAGCGAATTAAAATCCATTTTGTGACATATGCTTGTGCCGTCTGTCTCTAATTATTGTAATGGTATTTGTTCCAATCTCACTGGGCCTATCAGCCCCGACTTTTGCAATGGAGAATCTGGCGAATATGTATTTTGACCCGCCCAGGTCTCACGTTTTTCAGGAGCAACAATTTTATCGCCAATCATCCGGTTGGTCCATGTATTTACCACATCAATACGCAGAGCGTTGGGGCCTTGCTTGAGTGCCGAGGATATATTTAGACTATACGGCGGTGTCCATACCCCTCCTACATATTGATCGTTTATCCATACTTTGGCCATTTTGTTTACTTCGCCAAGATTGAGATAAACATCTTCGCCTTTGGCAGACTCTTGATCGAAATCAAAGCTAGTGGTATAAATCATATTCCCAGAAAAATATTTGACTAGCTCATCGGCCGATGTAGCAAGATCTTTCAGTTGATCCAACTGTATGGGAGCTGGGTTCGTTAATTTCCCATTAAATTCTACATTCCATGCTAGTTTAAGCTCAATTTCTTTGCTAGGATTAGGAAAATTTATTGTGCCGGCAATCGGTTTACCACTATTTCTGAATACGACGAATGCACTTTGATGGGCTTGCAATACGAGCGGAACAAGCGTACCATCGGTATCTGCGGTAAACTCGGTGAGTTTGCGCGTCGTTCCATCCATAGGATTCCATAATTCGGGCTGCATTCCCTTTACTCGGAATTTAATATCGGTATTCTGTGTTGTTTCGCTCTGATTGCTTACAAAATAGATGTCGGTACCACCCATCTGGCGATGCCCGAAATGTATGGGAGCTCCTGTAGGGATTTTACAATCTTGGGTGGCACCTATTTTAGCAAACACCTCTTCAAGACCTACTCCATCAAATAGCATTCCCTTACCAAATGCAGTAGAACTTCCTTTAATTGATCCCCACAAGTCTTGAGCCATTTTCTTAATTTCAATGTCAGCTTGGGGTTGATCTTGCAAACTTGGCGACTGTGTTGGAGCTGGGCCTAAAACAATGGCACCGTCGGCTATCAGTTGCTTGATTTTGGTAAGAACTTCGGGGCGCATGGTTTCGACTTTTGGTAAAACCAGCACGCGGTAAGAAGTTCCGTGGGGCAGGGTAAGTAGACCATTTTTTACTGAGGCATCTCTAAGAATTACTTCGGCATTGATGTAGTCGAACTGATAGCCCTGGGGCAGCGCAGGGTCGCAAACGCCCGTCATCTTCGGCGTATCCTCGCCAATAAAGTATGCCACATCGGCAATGTTAAGCCCTTGGCGGAGCATATAATTGCAACGTTTTACATAATCTATAAAGAGATCAATATGCGAGTACCAGGTGTTTGTGCGAGTAAATTCGGTTCCAAACCAGTCGTTTACGCCAGGGTATTTGTCGAGGTCGGGCTGATGATAAAACACATGCAGCAGGGTGTTGTTGATTCCTTCGGCGAAGTATTTGTCGGTGCGCTGTTTGGCATCGGTAGGCGTGCGCGAAAATACAGGGCCACCGCTGGTGTTGGATTCGGCAGACACCAGGTTTTTCCCATAAATATGTGCGCAAGAGGATGCTGCACGGTTTTCGATATTGCCCAAATCGTTTTCCCACGAAGGATGCGCGTTGGGAAGCCAATACTCTCCACCCACCTCGTCGGACTGTCCACCGTATTGTAGAAATTCGGCAGGGAATCCCCAGTGTCCGTAATTTTCTAGCCATGTGGTGAGTCCGTTTTCGTGGCATAGCTTACGGAATCCGCCCACATAGTTGTATGCTACCTTATCGGCAACGATGCGGCGCAAGTCCCACAAAAATTTGTCGGATTGTGCTTCATTGCCCACCACATATCCAAAATAGGTGGGGAGAAATGGCAAGGCATCGTAGCCGTAGCGTTCTTTGAAAGCGTCGAGGAAGTCGTCAGTAAAATTCATTGCTCCCGACTCGTAGCTGTCCTGAATAACCACCTTAAATGATGTTCGATCTTGGGCAGGAATACGCTTAAGAACCTTTCCTATAAACTCTTCGAAATGGCTAGCAATGTGATGCTTGCTTATCTTGTCTACCTCAAGCCCTGTTCCGTCGGGTCCTCCCGGGTTGTTGGTCACTCCTGTTGGGGTCATGCCAGTGCGTATAATTACCCAGTCGCCAGCAGGAGCATCCCAGCTGAGTATGCCGTCGGTAGTCATGTGCTGCGAGATGTCTATTACCTTTGTTGGGTCTATTACTAAGTCGGCATTGTTTGCCTGCTTGGTATCTCGCCACATATAGTAGTTCCAAAGAGGCATAGGATCGGGGCACATTTTGGTAAGTGTCTTTTGGGAATAATTTTCTATGCGTGGAGAAGAAGATATTTCTAGTTCTGCAATACCACCTTCGTTGCGCTGGTTGTTTACCAGAAGTCTAAATTCCTTTGCTGTTGTTTCGTTAAAAGATATAACAACAGGAGCATGGCTAAGAATCCCTACCGGCAGGTAGTCGGTTTGATAGTTGATAGTGAATTGAGAGATAGATTGAAACGCAGTGCCCACTTTGGCTTGCAAATCAAAAGTGGCATTAAAATGCTCTCTAGTAGGATAGATTGTGATGCTCCGTGCGGTGAAGTCGGCATGGGGCACAAGGTCGATACTCACCTCCACGTTTTGCGGTATACCTGTGCCTGTGTTTGGGTTTGTGGATATATTGCCATCAAACATTCTATCCGCATCTTTGAGTGTAGGCGATGTTTTGATTGCGGCATTGGATTTATTGACAATCAGTCGATCGTCTTTTGGTGCAGGATATGCAATCACCTTTACATCTTGAAACTCGCCATGGGGCTTTCTTAGTTGTGCCGAAATGCTTTGACCACCTTTTACCCTAAGTTCGGTCGAGGTAAGGTAGCGCATAGCCTCTGTGGTCTTCACCCAGGGGCCACCTGCATGCGACCAGCCAGGAGAGTTGAACATACCGATTTCAATATCCAATTCGGAGGCTCTTTTCAAAGCCGCATGGGTCACGTCCCACCACTCGTCGCTCATCAGCTTAACATTGCGACCGCCTTCAGGATTGAAATAGATATTGCCAATGAATGCACGGTTGATGCCCACTCTTTTCATTTCTTCGAGGTCTTTAATCACACCCTCTTTGGAAATATTTCCGGACATCCAGTACCAATAAACACTGGTTTGGACGCTCGAAGGTGGTCTGGCAAATTCTGTTTCCAAGTCTGTGTTTTGAACCTTTGTGGAGGAACACGACAAGAACGTAGCACAAATAATTAAACTTACAATTATTTTCATTTAGATTCTTTTTTTGTTGATAATTCTTTCTCTAGGGGTTTGCACCCCTAGAGCTTATGTGGTCGCCCCTTTGGGGCTATTTTATCTTGTTGCAGCTTAAAAATAAGGGCTTAAAGCAGCTTCAGATGCAGGCAAGGCATACAGTAGGGGAATGTTGATAAATGCAGCAGGCGACACGCTTATTCCTTGGGGAAAATAATATGCCTGCGGATTGGATTTCACTCTTGTGCCATAAGTCCTCATTACCTCTTCAGCCTTGTTGCTCCTCACCAGGTCGAGCCATCGTTTGTTCTCGAAAGCCAGTTCAATCCTTCTTTCTTGAAAAATAGCTTCGCGAATAATAGCCTGCCCATTGGCTGTGCTATTTGCTAAGCCCGCCCGATGTCTTATTCGATTGAGGTAAGCCAGGGCATCGGCGGGTCTGTTTTGCTCATTAGCCGCCTCTGCCAAAAATAGCAATGTTTCGGCATAACGATACACAGGCCAATTGTCATCGGTGTTGTAAGATTGCGTATGCGCATGCACATACTTTTTAATGTATGGGCAAGGCTGCCCCGAAGCCATAAGCGTTCCTATGGAAGCATCTTTTCGTAGGTCCTTGGGCTCATAAGCAGCAATCAAATCGGGCGTGGGAATATTGTATCCTTCGATGGTGCGAGGCATTTCGGGAATTCCAGTAATGGCTGTTACCTCTTGGGCCGTGATGGGTTGAGGAAGGAAGGTATAGAAAAAACTACTGGCAAATCCTTCGTTGCCTTCTTTGTACTGAATTTCAAAAATGGATTCGCTATGATTCTTCTGCTTGGTATCGTATACATCAGTGTAGTGCTCAAGAAGTGTGTATCCGCTTATTTCTTTGAGTATGGCTTCGGCTTCGGCCCATTTTTTCTGAATCATATAAACATTGCCCAATAGCATGTTAGCAGCGCCAGAGGTGGCACGCCCCGATTCCTGACTGGCTTTGTTGGGAAGCAGAGATGCTGCGAGTTTAGCATCAACAATAATTTGCTCGTAAACCTGCTC
Organism: Bacteroidales bacterium; assembly: GCA_003851245.1. GTDB lineage: Bacteria > Bacteroidota > Bacteroidia > Bacteroidales > Azobacteroidaceae > BHEP01. The sequence goes on from BHEP01000094.1 coordinate 4,955, forward strand.
ACTTGTAGATAATGGGAGCGAAGTGCCTTGAAGTGTCTTTATTGGCTTCAAGTGCAGGGGGACAGCTCCGAAATACTGTACCAGGTCTAAATAAGCGAGAGCACGCAGAAAAAATGCCTGACCTTTGATGTTGTTTTTTACTTTTTCATCGAATACAATTTCATCAATGGGTTCCAGCAAATGGTTGACTCTGGAAATTATCCGATAATTCATAACATATTTATGAAGTGGAATCCCATTGGAGGAGTCTTCAATAAAATCTTTGATATATTCTCCAGAGATTGTGCCACGATCGTTGGGGTTGAATTTGTAAGTCGTATTGTCTGAGCGTAGCTCCCCCATTGCCCAAGCGCCAAAAGACCCATTATACAATTCGCGGAGAGGTGAATATGCTCCGTTGATTGCTTGTTCGAAGTCGCCTTGCGATTTATAGTAAATAACTGAGCTCAAGGTAGTTTTAGATGGTAAGTCCAAGAAGCTATTGGCACAACTTGTTAGGAGCATTGCCCCCAGTGCGATGATATAATTT
>BHEP01000095.1 GCA_003851245.1 Bacteroidales bacterium
CAACACATTGCCATGAAGCTCAATAGAAAACTATACTGGGATCCAATCAACGAAAGATTCAAAAACGACGACCAAGCAAATGCAATGATAGCCAAACCCCACAGACCGCCCTACAACTTCTAAATCAATAATCGACAGTACACAGCACACAATAATCACAAGAATCACAAGAATCACAACCGATAGCACAAACATGCGTTTAATACTTAAATGAAGTGAATATGAAAATCAAAATTGTATGTTTCATAGTCCTAATAGCAGGACTAGCCTTACCCAAATTATATGGGCAGCAAGGCAGTAATAATCAGCCAAAAGCAGCCCTCATAATCACAGGGCAAGTCAAAGATGCTACTGGAGAGCCCATGGTAGGGGTAAGTGTGGTGGAAAGAAAGACCAAAACAGGCACCGTTACCGATATAGATGGTAGATATTCCTTGGCAACGAGCAAGGATGCTACTATCGGCTTTTCTTTCTTGGGCTATCTCTTGCAAGAAATTAAAGTTGGAAATTCCAATACAATCAGTCTCACTCTTCACGAAGACGAACAGCAGCTCGACGAGGTGGTAGTAGTGGGCTATGGCACCTCTAAAAAACGAGACCTCACCGGAGCTGTGTCGAGCATCAAAACTGGCAAACTGGAGATGGAAGCGCCCCGATCGGTGCAAGACCTATTGAGAGCCAATTCGGCAGGACTCAATATTGCCTTTTCTAGTTCGGCAAAAGGAGATGGCGAATTGCAAATAAGGGGCAAAAATACCCTCAAAGCCGGATCTTCACCCCTATTGGTGGTCGATGGTGTGATTTACGATGGCGCCCTTGCCGACATCAACCCAATGGATATTGAGGCTGTCGACGTGCTCAAAGATGCCAGTTCTGCTGCCGTATATGGTGCAAAAGCGGCAAACGGCGTTTTGATTATCACTACCAAAAAAGGTAAAACAGGCAAGCCTCTCATCAATTTCAATTCAAATATTGGATTCGTCAAATCTGCAAACCAACCAAAGATACTCGATGGTCCTGGGTTTATTGCCTACAGGCAAGACTATGAAGTGGGCAAAAGCAATGATAAATACTTGAACGATTTCCCCCAAATATTCTCTAATCCCAACGAGCTAAATGGGGTAAGCCAACTCGATTGGTACAATTATGATAAGAAAACGCCTGCAACTTCGTTTACCGAAGAGCAACTCATGCGCACATGGCTATCGAGATTGGAACTCAAAGCCCCCGAAATCGACAACTACCTCTCAGGAAGAATTACCGACTGGGCAGATGAGGTGTTTCGCACTGGCCTGCAACAAGACTATACCATAAGCATCTCCAACAAAACAGACAACATGTCCTATTATTGGTCGCTTGGATATGCCGATCGTGAGGGTATTATTGAAGGCAACAAATTTAGTACCGTTCGCACCCGCCTCAACTTAGAATCGGTAGTAACCAAATTTCTTACCGTAGGCCTAAACACCAATTTTGCATCGCGAGACGAGGGCGATTTGCAAGCCGACTGGAGGCAAATGGTAACAATATCACCCTATGGTGCCAATGAAATGAACAATCCTGAAAGCCTATACCAAAAATACCCCACTGGCGATGCTACTCCTCAAAATCCTTTCTACGACAATGCCTTTAGAGACCGAACAAAAATGTACCATACGCTCAACTCAAACCTATATGCCAAAATAAAACTCCCTTTCGATATCGAATATCAGGTAAACTTTACCCCCAACTACCAATGGTATGAATACTACAACCACGAATCGTCCAAAAACGTCGACTGGGCGGCAAAAGGTGGAGAGGTGACCCGCGAAACACAAAAAAACTACTCCTGGCAAGTAGACAATATATTGAGGTGGAAACATACGTTCAACAAGATGCACAAGGTAGAAGTTACCCTCCTTGCCAATGCCGAAAAGGCGCAAAGCTGGCAGCAAAAAATGACTGCTAAAAGCTTCTCCCCTAGCGATGTGCTCGGCTACCACCGAATGCAAGCAGGAGCTGTGCCCCTCAACCTCAGTGAAGACAAATACAAAACTGCTGATGCTCTCATGGGACGCTTGTTTTATTCCTATGCCGACAGATACATGATTACCTCCTCGGTGCGCCGCGATGGATACTCTGCATTTGGACAAACCAACCCCAGAGCCACCTTTCCTGCCGTAGCCACTGGATGGGTATTTACTTCCGAGAAGTTTGCCGAAACCATCACCTCATGGTTCAATTATGGGAAATTACGCCTCTCATGGGGCGAAAACGGAAATAGAGACATCGGACAATATGAGGCCCTATCCGACATGGTATCGAATCCCCACCCATACATCGACCAAAATGGAAACGTATACATCTCGTCCCAATTGTACGTCAATCGAATGGCTAACAAAGAACTGAAATGGGAACGTACCTCCTCGATCAACTTTGGGCTGGATTTCTCTCTCTTTGCCGATAGATTAAGTGGATCGCTTGAAGCCTACAAGACTACCACCAACAATTTGCTAGTCGATAGATCCTTGCCCGAAATAATTGGATTCAGTAGCGTTGCCTCAAACCTAGGGCAACTATCCAACAATGGATTCGAAATAAGCCTAAATGCACATATCATAAAGCAAGAGAACTTCACATGGTCGACCTCTGCCAACTTCTCTCTCAACCGCCGAAAAATACAAAAGCTATATGGCGATATGGTAGACATCAAAGATGCGCAAGGAAATGTAATTGGCAGCAAAGAAGCCGACGACATTAAAAATAAGTGGTTTATCGGGCAAGACCCCGACCGCATTTGGAACTACGAGCGCACGGGCGTATGGCAACTAGGCGAAGAGACCGAAGCTGCCAAATACGGACTGCAGCCTGGCGACTTCAAATACAAAGACCAAAATGGAGATGGAGTAATGACCGATGCCGACAAGACATTTCAAGGATACACAACTCCTCGCTTTAGATGGACACTACGCAATGAATTTAGCTTCTACAAAAATATCTCCCTCTCCTTTATGATGTATTCCTACTGGGGGCAATACGGTAGCTTCAATAGGGCATCCAACTCCTCAGGATTTGCCGACCGAGCTTCTGAATATGTACAAGAGCGATGGACCCGCGAAAATCCCATCAACGACTATGCCCGCATAGGATCTAAAAACACAGGAACCAATTATGTGGACAAATCATTTGTCAGACTCGACAATATTACCCTCTCATACCTACTGCCTAAGAAGCTACTATCTAAGGCATCGGTTCAAAACATGCGATTCTCTCTGAGCGTAAGAAATGTTGCCGTATTTGCCCCGCATTGGAATTTCTGGAATCCTGAGCAATACAAAGTTGGGGAAAACTACGTAGATGGACCCTCGCCCAGAACCTTCAATTTAGGAATAAACTTTACCTTATAAACACCAAAGCAATGAAAGCAATGATACAAAACAAGATACTGATATTTTCGACAATTGCCCTGCTTAGCCTTAGTGCTTGCGATGATGCTTGGCTCGAACCCAAGCCCCTCTCCTTCTACACGCCCGAAAATTCTTACATCGATGCCCAAGGCTTTTACTCGGCACTCACCACCTGCGAAAGAAATATGCGCCATGAGTATTTTGGCGATGGTGCACCCATTCTTACCGAAATGATTTTGTCGGATATTGCCGTAGAAGGAACCACCGATAAGGCGGGTCCTCAAATGAATATTGATATAGCACTAATGCCCAATGCAAGCCTCAATGATATAAACAGCACCAGGGTAGGATGGTATTGGTATGAGGGATACAAGGGCATTAAATATGCCAATATAGTAATTGCCCGAATCAATGACGTAACATTCAAGTCGGAAGCCGAAAAGAATGCCATCCTAGGCTCTGCCCTTTTTCATAGGGCTTATAGATACAACAAACTGGTGCATCAGTTTGGCGATGTGCCTTTCCTGGATTGGGAAATAAGTGCCCCTAAGTACGACTTCTATACCTACAACAGATGGAGCATACTCGAACGAATCAAGCCCGACCTAGAATTTGCATACCAATGGGTGCCCCAAAAGGTAGACCGTGGAAGAGCCTCCAAGGCTGCCGCAGGAATTTTACTCATGAAGGTATGTATGGCACTAGGCAATTTTGATAGGGCTATCGAGGTAGGCAAAGAAATTACTGCCGCAAACCCCCTGATGAGAAACCGATTTACGAGCAACAAAAACAAGCCCAACACCAACCTCATGCACGATCTACACAGCGTGGAGGCTAAATTGGATATGAGCAATACCGAAGGACTGATGTATGTGGTATCTTTTCCTCAAATAGACGGATCCGAAAAAATAGCCACCATGAGAAATGGGGTGCCTTTTTGGAACTCTGGAAACGTCAAAACTCCCAATGGTGCTGCTGGAACAAGCCAAAGCATTGCGGCCGACGAAACAAATCCGCTCATGGATCTCAACAAAACTTATGGTAGAGGCATTGGGCGACTCAGACCCACTGCCTACTATACCAGCACCATTTGGACTAGCAAGGAAAGTGCCGACCTAAGAGGCATCTACAACATAGATAGCTGGAAAAGCCCCGAAGACCTGCTATACAACCATCCTAGCCTAAAAAGCAGTGGCAATGTGTGGTATGGAAAAAACTTGGTAAAACCCGTAGCAATGTCGGTCGAAGATACCATACGTTGCTGGTTTTCTTGGCCGCACTACAAGCTATTTGTGCCCGATCCCCTCGAAACGCAATGGAGAGGTGGCGAAACTCCGTGGTATATATACCGCAGTGCCGAAGTGCATTTAATCATGGCGGAAGCGTACTACTGGAAAAACCAAGCAGCAGAGGCCGCCGAAAGCCTCAACCAGGTCAGACAGCGTGCTGGTGCCGAACCTCTTACTGCCTCCGACATCAACATTGGAGCCATTCTCGACGAAAGGGCTAGGGAACTATACTATGAGGAGAACAGAAAATCCGAACTCACCCGCATTGCCTTTACCTATGCCAAAACAGGAAAACCCTGTGAGGTCTTTGGCGGACGTGTCTATAATTTGAAGAATATATCTGGCCCTGGTGGTGTCAATTCTAATATAAAGCAGGAAGGCATCAACTTCTATTATGACTGGGTCACTGCCAAATCAAACTTCTACAACAAGGGGGTAATTCACAAATGGGCCGAATACAAAATAAGTGTACACCATGTGCTATGGCCTGTGCCCTCAAATGTAATCACTAGCAATATAAAGGGGGTAATCAATCAAAATATTGGGTATCCTGGTGCCGAAAACAACATCGAACCATTAATTGTGCCCAAAGATGGCACTGTATTGGGTCCTAAATGATTATATTTGCATCAAGAAATAAAGCCATGAATAAAGAAATAAATAAAACACTATTAATTATCGTATGCTTGGTCTGTGTCGCTTTGGCGACACAGGCACAAACTAAAAAAACTGCAAAGACAACAAAAACAGGGACTCACTCGCCTTTCATGAAGGTAGAAAACACCGCCAAGAAAT
>BHEP01000096.1 GCA_003851245.1 Bacteroidales bacterium
CAGCAAAAGAAACAAAAGAAGCAATGCCCAGCCAAGAAGGAAACAAAAAAATAGCGGGCACAATAATAGACCAAAATGGCGAAGCCATCATAGGAGCCAGTATTGTGGTAAAAGGGACTTCCCTTGGCACAGTTAGCGATATGGATGGGCGCTTTGAACTCAACACCCCTCCCAACGCAAAGCTTCTAATTTCTTATATTGGCTACAACAGCCAAGAACTGACAACGACAGGAAAAACTTCCCTAAACATCACTCTTGTAGAGGATACCAAAGCCTTGGACGAGGTGATAGTGGTGGGGTATGGGGTACAAAAGAAAGCAAATTTAACAGGATCTGTATCATCAGTCAAAAAAGAAGACATCTTGAAACGCCCTGTTAGTAACACAACAAGTGCTCTACAAGGTCTTGTGTCGGGATTGCAAATCATACAAGGCACAGGCATGCCTGGTCAAGAATCTATGATTATTAAATTGAGAGGTTCGAGTTCTTGGGGAACATCCTCAAACCCATTGGTTTTGATAGACGGCGTGGAGGGTTCTTTATCCAATTTGTCGGCAACAGATATTGAAAATGTATCAGTGTTAAAAGATGCCGCTTCTGCCTCTATATATGGGTCACGGGCAGCTAATGGCGTTATCCTTATAACAACCAAACAAGGGAGTCCGGGTAAAGCTATAGTCTCATACAGCACTAGTTTAGGAGTACAATCAGCAACAGCAAAACCAGATCAGATATGGAACTCTGTTGACTATATGAACCTTTTCAATAAATCTATAGATCGCAATACCCAAAGTGGTGTAAAATATAGCGATGATCTCATAAATACATACAAAAACCCCAATCGCAATAAAAGCTTATATCCCGATTTTAATTGGGCCGATGCCGTTTTTGAAACAGCATTCCAACAAATACATAATTTAGGTGTCAATGGAGGATCTGATGCATTGGCTTACAATATTTCTACAAGCTATCTAAATCAGGAAGGTATACTTGTGGGACACGACTACGAACGCTACAATGGACTAATCAACCTGACTTCTAAAATAAATACACACGTAAAAGTAGGGGTGCAAGGCAATTTTGTATATGCAAATACACGAATGCCACGTGTGTACAATGAAGGCTTTGTTTTGATGGCGCAGGTTCAGGCTCCTATGTATGGACCCTACCTACCCGATGGAAGTGGGAGGTACGTCGACAAACTACAGCCAGTAAGTTCGGGTGGCCCCACGAATGTAAACCGAAATCCATTTTGGATTGCAAACGAAACTTACGAAAAACAAAACAACTGGAAAACAAACCTACAAGCATGGATAGATATAAGCCTGCTCAAACAAGACAAAATGAGCCTCATCTGGAGCAATAAAGTAGCTACTAGATACGATGATTTTTTTAGAAGATATTATTCAAATGATATAGATACATACTACTGGTTTAATGAAGAAAATGGGGTCGACATAAATAAATCCTTTCTACCAGGCAATCCTTTCGGAGCTCCTGATAAAGGTGTGCAAAATAGAAATGATAGAATCCTCCATACCACATTATTCAGCACCTTGACCTACAATTGGACAGTAGGCAATCAAGATATAGCTGCAGTTTTGGGCTATAGTCAGGAAAAATATAATACACGCTATCTGGGAGCTTCGCGAAACGAATTTCCAATACGAAGCATGGAGGAACTAGATGGTATGGGTATAAATGGCTTGCAAAACTATGGAGGCGCTAGCACTTGGACTATGCGCTCAGTATTCGGCAGATTGAATTATGCCTACCAAAGCAAATATCTTACAGAGCTCAACTTTCGTTACGATCAGTCATCGTATTTCCACAAAGACAATCGAGGGGGGTTCTTTCCTTCTGGATCATTGGCATGGAGGATATCCGAAGAAAGTTTCATTAAAAATAATTTACCCTGGCTAGACAACCTAAAAGTAAGAGGTTCATATGGAGTTTTAGGCAACAACCAAGTGGGAGGAGGTAATTATTACAACTATCAGGAGGTTTATAACACAACTACCTATCCATTCAATGAGACCTTAGAACAAGGGGTTGTAATGGATCAGTTTTCAAACAAAGACATTAAGTGGGAAGAAACAAAAATAACAAATATTGGCCTAGATGCCAGCGTGTTTAATGGCTTATTTTCTCTTACAGCCGATTTCTATAACAAATACACATCGGGAATCTTAGCCAGAGCTTCTATTCCTGCCAGCGCAGGATTGGACGCACCTGTAATAAACTACGGCGAATTAAAAAATTATGGAATAGAGTTTGATGTGAGACACAACAATAAAATAGGTTTAATAGATTATGGACTGTATGCCCAGATTAGTTTCAACCGTGACAAAGTAATGAGATATCCTGCACCTTCATACGGAAGACGAATTATAGAAGAAGGAAAACCATACAACGATTATTATTTGTACGAGTATATTGGAGTAATAAAAGACCAGACTTATATAGATAACATCACTCAATGGCCCAATGGAAAGCCTCAAATAGGAGATTTTATGATTAAAGATCAGCTAACGGTTGATACAAATGGCGATGGCATACTAGATGCTCCCGACGGTAAAATAAACGATGATGACAGAGTGAGAATGAAAGGTACAACTCCCGATTTTACATATTCTTTTGGAGGTAATTTTGCTTATAAAGATTTAGATTTTTCATTTTTCTTTCAAGGAGTAGAGGGACAGAAAGTTTGGACAAATTTTTTTGGCAAGGACCCTTTTTCACAAGGATCTTCACCTAATCCTATTTTTTTGAATGCGTATGATCCTATCTCCAATCCAAATTCAAATGTACCATCTATCTACGCATGGGGATATGCCCCTTCTATGATAGAATCTAGCTACCATTTGAATAATGCTTCCTATATGCGTTTAAAAAACGTGCAAATAGGATATCAATTACCTTACAAAATAATCAATAGAGCAGGACTTCAGTATTTGCGCATATATTTATCAGGAGACAATCTATTGACCTTTACCAATTATCCGGATCTCGATCCAGAGCGAGCGGAAGACGGATGGCATACTCAATATCCTCAATTGAAGACAATTTCATTTGGATTAAATCTTAAATTTTAATTATAAAACTTTTTAGTCATGAGAAAATATATCATATGCTTTATTATTGTGCCTTTTATTTTCATATCGTGCAATGATAATTTTTTGGATGAAGATCCTAGCACTAAAATAGGATCTGGAAAATTATGGAAAACGCAAAGTGATGTCGAGCTGGGACTTACTGGTTGTTATTCGAGACTCAAGGGGAGTTATATTACTTATACAAGAAGCTATCTTGATGCAAGTGTAGATAATGCTTATGCTCTCCATATAAATGATGCCAAACTTATGCAAGTAGGAGTTCTTTCAAAGTCATCGCCTGGCATTGCATACCTTATCTACAGTGCTGCTTATAGAGGTATAGCAACATGCAATGACTTTCTAAAGAAGGTAAAGCAGGTAGACCTACCTCCTGCCGATGCCAAACAATACGAAGCAGAGGCGAGATTTTTAAGAGCCTTTTTCTACAATGAGCTGGTGCAGCGCTTTGGCGGAGTTGTTATTTACAGAGAGATTCCAATAACTCTAGAGGGTCTGAAATTGCCTAGGAGCAGCCAGGAGCAGGTTTACGAATTAATATCTGAGGATCTTGATTTTGCCATCATAAACCTTCCAAACGTAGCTTATGGCGAAGGTCACACAGTTCAATCTTCGGCATTGGCACTAAAGGCTCGTGTAGCCTTGTTCCGCGGTCAATGGGACGAAGTTGCAAGCATTACCAAAGAAATCATAGAACCTCAAAACAGTACGCCCCTGTATCAATTGGCACAAGACTTGGAATCACAATTCATAAAAGGGAAAGGACAAAAAAGTTGCCCCGAGATTATTTTTTCTATAAAATATACTGAAGATATTTCGGGAAGACAATCGAATGACGGAGGGCAAGAAGTAGAATTTTTTCATTGGTCGGGAATACAACCTACCGCCGACTTAATGAATGAATACGACCTTAATGACAAAAGACGCTCGGAATGGTATTTTCAGCCTGTAGGAGCTACAGGTTATCTGAGGCCTAATGGGAAAATATACGAGGTAGAAGGCCCCTTGCTTACGGGCTGGGGTTTACTCAAATTTTTAGCAAAAGAGGATGACAGGAGGTATATTGCCAACCCACGAGACATACTCACTGGGCACGACGTGGTGCTAATTCGATTAACCGATATTATGCTTATGTATGCAGAAGCAATGGTGGAAAAAGAAGGGGGTTCGACAAGCGATGTTTTGGCAATAAAATGTATTAACGATATAAGAAAAAGAGCCGGTGTAAGTCATGATTTTACTACAATCACACGCCAACAAGTAAGAAAAGAACGCCGTATAGAGTTGGCTTTTGAGGGCTTTAGGCATTTCGATGTAGTAAGATGGGAAATTGGCGATCAAATAAAGAACAAAACGATTTATGGAAACGTAAAATTAGGATGGGAGGATCATTTTTATTTGTGGCCGTTTTCTCAATCTGAAGAAAATATAAATACAAATATAAAAGGCAATAACAATCCAAATTACTAATATAAAACAAAATGCCAAATATAAAATTCATAGTATTATTTTTAGCGTATTCTGTCATTTATGCAGGATTAGCTATTACCTTAAATGTATAATACTCCCCAATAACTAGACAGCTCGTTAAGATAATAATCGTACATTTACGTTTAAAAATTTTATTATGACAACAAGAAGAAAATTCAGCGCCTAGCTTAAGAGCAAAGTCGTCTTAGTATCATTAAAAGAGCGAGAAAGTTTGGAGAGTTTATCCAAGAAGTATGAATTACTCCCGACTCAGATTTCAGCATGGAAAGGTGAGGCATTAAAAAATTTCGCACAAGTTTTTTCAAAATAAAAAGCATCGTCATCCAGCAATACAGAGGACACTCAAATTTTATATGCCCAGATAGGAGTGGATTACACTCCTTTTTATGGGGTTCTACGCTTTACAGCCATGTTGATTTGCACAGTCGCTACGTCGTAGGCTGGTCTGTATATGATACTATGAGTGCTGAATGGTGTGCCCAGACCTTGGAAGATGCGATTGCTAAATTTGGCAAGCCAGAAATTTTCAATCGCGATCAGGGAAGTCAATTTACTAGCGATATATTTATTAAAGTACTGACAGGTAATGACATAAAAATATCTATGGATGGGAAAGGAAGGGCTTTAGATAATATTTTCATCGAAAGATTATGGAAGAGTGTAAAATATGAGGACGTTTATTTGCATGTATATGAAAATGGATTATCTTTGTATGAAGGCTTGGAAAAATATTTTCGATTTTATAATGATAAAAGATTGCATCAATCTTTAGATTATAAGACTC
>BHEP01000097.1 GCA_003851245.1 Bacteroidales bacterium
CTCATCGGAGCCAGCGTATTAGTTGTAGGAACCAAGACGGGTACCGTCAGCGATTTGGACGGTATGTTTTTATTAGACATGCCCAGTGGGGCAAAGACAATAGAGGTATCGTATCTAGGATACAAAACACAGTCTGTTGATGTAGGAGGTAAAATCAGCATCCGGATAGTGATGCTTGAAGACGAAAGCATCTTAGACGAGGTGGTAGTGGTAGGATATGCCACCGTTAAAAAAGCCAACCTCACTGGATCGGTCGACCAAATCAAGGGAGGTTTGGTACAAAATCGCCCCGTCACCAATGTGGCTCAGGCATTGCAAGGAACAATTGCCAACCTCAATATTTCGGCTCCTGGAGGTGCGCCCAATGCCAGCCCGACAATCAACATCCGCGGAATAAGCGGCTTGGAAGATGGCAAGGTAGAAGGCAAATCGACAGGACCTCTCATCGTAGTCGATGGAATACAGGGAGGAGACCTCGCACTCATAAGTCCCGACGACATCGAAAGCATCTCCGTACTCAAAGATGCGGCCTCTGCTGCCATCTATGGATCGAGTGCTCCCTATGGAGTGATATTAATCACCACAAAGAAAGGCAAAAAGGGGGGGAAGCCTCAGATCTCTTACTCCAACAATTTTGGATTTTCGCAGCCCATCAATCTGCCAAAGATGATGAACTCCATCGACTTTGCCAATTACTTCAATGAAGCTGCTACAAACGCAGGGCAGGGCAAGGTTTTCAACGACGAGACTATGCTAAGAATTAAAGATTATCAGGCGGGCTCATTCAAAGACGAGACTACAAAAAACAGCTCTTCCGACAATTGGAATGAGTATGCAACTTCCAATGCCAACAACGACTGGTTTGAGATATTTTTCAAAGACCTATCGATGAGCCAAAATCACAACCTCTCGGTGTCGGGAGGCAGCGAAAACTCCTCGTATTACCTTGGTATTGGTTACATGGGCAAAGACGGTATGTTTGAATTTGGTGACGACAAGTTTGAACGCTACAATGTGCGTACCAATCTGTCGTCTGACCTGAAAAAATGGCTTACAGTAGGAATCAGAGGTGCTTTTTCAAGAGGACTCAACGATACTCCTTCTACCTATGCTGGCAGAATGGGCGACAACTACATGCACCAAATAGGACGCAAATGGCCTACTGTGCCTCTCAGGAACCCCGACGGTCTTTATTCCAGTGCCAGCGACATAGACCTGCAAAGAGCCCCTGGTCGCAAAAAATATGTGGACGACAATGCCATACTAACGGGCGAGTTTATTATCAAGCCTCTTGCTGGCTGGGATATCACCGGCAACTACTCCATAGATGTGCACCACCGCGACGAAACAGAGCACAATTCGGAGGTATACGAAATCAAACCCAGTGGAGATCGTGTCCTATCGTGGGGAACAAATCCTAGCTCCTTCCTCAGAAGAAGCAAACTTGATGAGCACCATACAGTGAACTTATATACTTCCTACGAAAAAGAGATCAGCGAGCATTATTTCAAAGGAATGCTCGGATACACACAAGAGCTCTTTGCCAACCAGGCCTTTTACGCCAAAAACACTCACTTGTATACCGACGAGATTCCAGCATTAGACCTCACCTATGGATCCAACCCTTCTATTGCTGACGCCTCCACCAAGCTTGCCATAAGAGGAATGTTTGGACGTATCAACTATGGCTACAAAGAAAAATACCTCTTTGAGCTAAACGGCAGGTATGATGGATCCTCGCGATTTCTAGAGGATGTGCGATACAAATTCTATCCTGGAGCTTCGGCTGCCTGGCTTATTTCAAAGGAATGTTTCTGGAAAGCTATAGAACCAAGTGTCAGCAATCTAAAGCTGCGTGCCTCCTACGGCTCTCTTGGCGACCAAGCGGTAATCGACAACAGATACCCCTTCTATCCTAGCCTGGTAATCAATTCAGCAACACACGCTGACAACATGTGGTATTTTGGCAGCCAACGAGAGGCTAATGTATCCAATCCTGCATTGATAAATCCAGAGCTTACCTGGGTAACTACTACCACGGTCAACTTTGGGCTTGATGCTAGTTTCCTCAAAGGCAGGCTCAATCTCGTAGCCGATGTCTTTAGAAGAAATGCTGACGACTTTATTGGTCCTTCCCAAGACCTCCCAGCTATATTGGGTGCTATACCCCCCAAAGCAAACAATGCGGGAATCAGAACCGAGGGTTTTGAACTAAGCCTCGCTTGGAGAGATGCCATAAAAGATTTCAGATATGGGGTGAGAGCCATTTTGGGCGACTCCAAAATGAAGGTGATGAAATATCCCAATGCCGTAGGCACAACCAGCAACTGGTATGCAGGTCGTATGGCTGGTGATATATGGGGCTTTGAGACTCTTGGACTCTTCGCCTCCGACGAGGATGCCAAAAATGCGCCCGACCAATCGGCCATAAACAGAAACCAATGGAGGGCTGGTGATGTTCAGTATGCCGACCTCAATGGCGATGGTAAAATCGACTACGGCAACAATACCTTGGAAAACCCTGGCGACAAAAAGGTAATCGGCAACACCAATCCCCGCTACAACTTCGGATTGATGCTCGATGGAGCTTACAAAAACTTTGATCTCTCTGCATTCTTTCAAGGTGTGGGCAAAAGAGATGCGTGGTTCGAATCCAATTACTTTTGGGGTGTGACTGGCAATCTTTGGCAATCTTCAGGCTACACTGTGCACAATGACAGATGGACTCCAGAAAACCAAAATGGATACTTTCCTCGTGCCTACATGAGTAACGAAAACAACAAAAATACCCAAGCGCAGACTGGATATATGCAAAATGCATCCTACATAAGGCTTAAAAACCTGCAGTTGGGATACTCTCTTCCGCATTCTATGCTCAACAAAATGTCGATAGCCAAGGCGCGCATATTTTTTGGTGTGGAAAATGTATTTACTCTCACCAAAATGATCAAAACAATGGATCCTGAGTTTTCTGCTAGCGACGGCAAACTATATCCTCTACAAAGAACATGGACTGGTGGTGTCAATATCACATTCTAAATATATAATAATAATAATATAAAGCAAATAATATGAAATATATACATATAGCTATCTTCACATGCTTGGCATGCTTTATGATGGCATGCAACGACGACTTTCTCGACAGAACGCCAGAGACTAGCATCAGCGACCCCGACTTTTGGAAGTCGGAAAACGATATTCGCTTGTATGCAAACAATTTCTACAACAAGGAGGAATTGCTGCCCAACTACAAGGCATATTTCAATATGGGACCCTTTGGCATAGATGCCGACGATGGAACCGATACCCAAATAGCCCTCGAATACAACAGGCGAATGAATGGAGAGCTCCTTCGTCCAGAAAAAAGCAACGACACGCCCTGGGAAATAAAATCGTGGGAGGTGCTGCGAAACATCAACTACTTTATGGACAACTACAAAAAGGCCAATGTGTCGGAGCAAAACTTACAGCAGTATGTTGGAGAGGCATTGTTTTTTAGATCGCTTTTCTATTTCAACAAACTGCGCCAATATGGTGACGTTCCCTTTGTAAGTAAGGTCTTGTCCACAAACTCTCCCGAGCTAATGAATATCCGAATATCAAGAGCCGCCCTAGTAGATTCTCTGATGAGAGACCTCGACCTCGCAAACACCTACCTGCCTGACAAAAACGAGGGAAAGGCCTTAGGACGCATCAATAAGGAAGCGGGCCTACTTCTGCAAGCACGCATAGCATTGTATGAAGGATCCTGGGAAAAATACCATGCTGGCACCAACTTTGGCGTAGATGGATCCGACGGGAAAACCCTCTTGCAGAAAGCTGCTGCAGCATCCAAGCAATTGATAGACCTTAACTCATGCGATCTCGACAATACCCACGATAAGCAATGGGGATACTGGAGGCTATTCAATCAGGAAGACTATGCCAGCAGCAAGGAGATAATTCTTTTTAGAAAATACTCCTTGAGTGAGAATGTTACCCACCTTAGATCTCGATATTCTTCCTTCGGTGGAGCACGAGGAGTGACCAAGGCTATGGTCGATTCGTACCTCTGCACAGACGGCAAAGCCATTGCTGCCAATACCCTTTACATGGGCGACGACAAGCTTAGCGACCTCATACAAAACAGAGATCCTCGTCTGGCGCAGACTATATATGTCAACGACGACCAACACTACCAGTTTACAGGTGCTGCCAACATCAAGTTTAAATACCCTGCCTTTGAACTAAACAACCAAACAAGAAGCGTTACTGGATATGACCTTTACAAGGGACATAATCCAGACTATAAGCAATACAATGAGGCCCAAAGCACCACCGCAACCATCTATTTCAGATATGCCGAAGCCCTACTTATCTATGCCGAAGCTATGGGCGAATTGGGCGAAATATCTCAAAATGATCTCGACCTAAGCATCAATAAGCTTCGCGACAGGGTAGGTATGCCACATCTCAAAATCGCAAATATTGCCCACGACCCCAATTGGGATTTTCCAGCATTGAGCCCCATAATCAACGAAATAAGAAGGGAACGAAAGGTTGAACTGGCATGCGAAGGCTTTCGCAAAGATGATATTTACCGATGGGCAGCAATAGAAATCCTGATCGCTGGCAAACGACCTCTAGGAGCCAAAAAGCAACAATTTTTAGGACTTGCCGATGCGCCAGAAGGATTTGAGGGGGCTGTAAATGCCTTGCAAACAAACGCCAATGGCTATATAGATCCCTATGCTACCTACAACGGCATGGGCAGTGGATACAATTTCAAACTCAATAGGGACTACTTGCTACCCATTCCATTGTTGGAAATCACCCTCAACGATAAGCTCAAGCAAAATCCCAACTGGGAGTAAACCAAAGTCACGGAACTTAGTCCCTAAGGAATAAAACCTTTTAACCAAAATTGCCTCAAGAGATAGCATTTTATTTGCCTGTTCTCTTGAGGCTATTTTTTATTTTATTGTTTCTAATGCTACCGCAGCACTTTGTTTTTTTAAAAAACCTCTTCCCTATTAGGCGGCATTATATACCTTTATTTACTCATACAATTGCCTGAAAAAATATGATGATTTTTGACATTGTGCATATAATCAATAAAAACTGGTGGGAGGCATTGGAAGAGGCTATAAAAAAATAGTATCAAACAAAACACCAAGGGCGTAAAGCAATATTTATCAATCAAGTAATATAAT
>BHEP01000098.1 GCA_003851245.1 Bacteroidales bacterium
TAAATTACATCGTCTACCAAGTGGCTAGTGGCTGTCTTCAATTGGCTAGCAGAGTTGGCAGTTCTTGTTACCGACATTGCGTCAGGAGCAAAAAACAAGTCTACAGTTCCAGATCCGATTGTGCTAATAAAGAAAGCTTGTTGTGCTGCAATATCCTTCGACAATTCGTTTGAACCAGCACTGTAGCCGTATTCCTTGAAAGCATTTGCTACATACAGTCTGTAATACGGACTTATTTTACTAGAGTTGGCTTCATAGAATTTTTTGAAATCAAGGCTAGACATAAATGGATTTCCTATCATAATTTCCTTTCCAGCAGATACTGTCACCTTGAATGCTGGCATGGATACTCCATCAATATTTATGTTGTCGTTCATTGCTCCGTCAAATACAAATTTGTAGGCCTCCTCTCCACGCTCAATACTTCCTGGGGTATTGTCGAGGAATGGAAATCCTTCGACTCTAGCATTGTAGTATTTAAATTCACTCTTGCTTCCATCGTAGGAGTGTCCTCTGTGTAGATTGCTTGCAGTAGGATTCTCAAAATACGGCATCTCCACAATACCATTTAGGGCATTGAGGTTTGTATGGTATCCAGCCTTTTCTCCAAGAGCAGCTGCTATGTTAATAAACTCTCCAGCCCATATGCTTATTGCATAGTTTATAGAGGCATCTATAGCTCTGTCGTTGTTGTTATTTGGGGCGTACCATTGTCCAACGAATCCATTTTGAGTATCGCTAAGCTTGAAATCTTGTTGCCAGAAGTTTGGGTATCCGCCAAAAGCGAAGTCGCCGATAGCCATTTTCTTTAGGGGCGCTGCCAGTGCATACCATTGTCCTCTATTCATTCTGTTGGCAGAGTTTGCATCGCCATTTTGAATTTTGTTGGCATTGTTGTAATATCCAAAATTGTATTGGACAAATGCCTTGCTGTAGCTCAATAGATGAGGTTTGGCAAGTTCAGCACCAAAACTAAAAGTGATGTTCTTTACTCTTGGTTCTCCATAAATAGCCCTTTGCGTGTTGGCCATATCCAATGAAGGATAGTTGTTGGCATTGCCAGGGATGAACACATCCGTACAATTCAGAGGCACCGTATTTAGGGCTTGCCCATTGGTATCATTCCAGTTGGCGGGGTCATTCCAGTTGCTATTGCCTGCATTTTTGCTCCAATACATCTGCGTAGGCACAATCGATACATTGAGGATATTTGTATAAACAGTTCCACAATTGTTGGTCGTTTGTCGACGGAAATACAGCTGATCAGATCCCATTGGATGGGTATGATGCACGGAATCGGAGTTTGAAATATTGTTCCAGCTAGAGCCGTCAGTGCTATATTGCCAAGTATATTGATGTGTACTGCTACCACCAGAACTGGCAATTCCCTGCAATAATAAGGGGGAGTTGGCACAAACATTGGGAGGTCCAGAGATTGTCCCAGGGTTTAGCTCGTTGAGTATAGTTGCTGTAACTTCCTTGCGAGTGCCCGGTACATTTTCACAATATCCATCGCCCTGAACCGCCACATAAAATGTGGTGTTTTGAGTAAGACCATCCACTGTGTAGTTGGAACCGGTACCCAATATGTCGCTGGATGTTTGTGAGGCATACCAAGTGAACCATGGGTTTGTCATTGCGCTGCTGCTTGCTTGGAGTGTAGCAGGATCGAGACTACATGTTGTGCTTGGCACAACGTTTATCTGTCCTGCACTAGCACGAGCTGTTATAGCAACAGTCACTTCCTTTCGATCGGCTGCAGGGTTCTCGCAATGTGCAGTACCCGACACACTCACATAATACTTGGTTTGTGCGCTTAGCATAGGGGTAGTAAAGTTGTCACTAGAACCTAGGGCTACTGCACTTGCATCTCTTGAGCCATACCAAGTAAATACAGGATTGATTACCTGTGGGGCAGAAGCTGTAAGGGTAGTATTTTCACCACTACAAATGCTTGCATCTTGAGCAATGATAAGAGCAGCACTAGAGTTAGGGGTAACATTTACAGTCACTTGTTTGCGAGTATTGATTGGGTTTTCGCAATAATTGGATCCCGACACACTCACATAATAGCTACTCGTAGTGCTCAATGCTGGTGTGGTGAAGCTGGCTCCAGACGTTCCAGAAGTAGCTGTTTGGTTGGTATACCAAGTAAATACAGGATTTACCACATCTGGGGCAGAGGCGTGCAGTTGTGCTGCGAAAGTAGCACAAATGGTTGGCGATGCTGCTTCAATCATTGCTGCTGTGGCAAGAGGTTTTACATTCACAATCACCTCCTTGCGAGATCCTGCAGGGTTTTCGCAATAATTGGATCCCGAGACACTCACATAATACTTGGTGGCATCACTTAAGTTAGGGCTAGTAAAATTGGCGTTTGTCGACAAAACAACTGTAGATGTTTGTGAGGCATACCATTTGAAAGAGGGGCTGCTCACTCCGCTGGCGGTAGCTGTTAGGCTTGCTGTGCTTTCTCTACAAATGGTGGTGTTGTTGGCAATGATATTGGCAGCTGTGGCAAAGGGGTTTACGGTGATTGTGACTTCTTTGCGTTGGCCGATTGGGCTTTCGCAATAATTGGATCCCGCGACACTGACATAGTATTTTGTTGTTGTATTTAGAACAGGTGTTGTATAGCTGGCTCCAGTTATCAATACCGTTGTCGAATTTTGTGTCGCATACCACTTATAAATGGGAGAGGTAACTCCACTGGAGGATGCCGTTATAGTGGTGGTATTGCCAGTACAAAAAGATGCTCCACTTACATTCAGCATAGAGGCTGTTGCATTGGGCGCAGTAGATACATTGACTGTAATTCCTTTGGGACAGGCAAATCCTGTCTGACTAACCTCTACATAATATGATGTTGCGGCATTTAAAACAGGAGTTGTAAAATTAGCTCCTGTATATAATAAATTTGACTTTGAGGCATTTGTGTACCATTTGAATATAGGATTGCTCAGGGATGATGTGGTGGCTACCAAGCTTGCAGAAGATCCTATACAGGTGCTATTGCCTGTCACATTTATAATTACATCGTCTGCCTGAGCCACAGTTGCAGTAAGTGTTTGTACATGACAACTACCAGGGTCTCTTACATACACCGTATGATTGCCTGGAGCTAGGCCTGTGATGAGGTATCCTTGCCCATGCACCCATGTAGAATTGTTTGTACTCACCTGCACACTGGGAGATCCTCCCGAGAAGTTGAAGCCCACAGTTCCTGTAGATTGGCCAGGGCAGGAAGGAGAAGTCACCAAGCTGGCATTTACCTTTGAATACACTTTGAGGTGCTTGGTCATTGTTCCACAATCAGGAACAGTAGCTGTAATGGTAAAATTTCCTCCATTTTGAGTAATAGCATTCATTACCTTATAAGGGATCTCCATTGTTGTTTGGTTGGGAGGAAAACTAATAGAGCTGGGTAGAGCACTGCCATTTGCTTGCTTGATGTCGTTGACGGCATTGCCAGAATATGCTAGCTGGACTGTAGTAGCAACGTTGCGTTGATTGATATTTAGCCTAAATTTATTGTTTGTACAGTCTTGAAATACATTGTCCATATTTTGTATCATATTGCCAAAATTGGTAATGCCCAAGCCTAGATCAAAACTTCCTGCTTTCAAAAATACTCCCGAACCTAAAGCATTATCCCCAGCATTGGATATTGCCAATTTCATGTGGTAGGTTTGTCCTACAACTACAGTGGCTTTAGCTATTAGAGTAACAGTTCTTCCATCGTATTCCATGTAAGCCCCTGCAGGGGAATTGTAGTTTGGAATAAAGTAAGAAGGATTTCTAGGATTGCTGCCAGGAAAGGCTCCTGCCGAATTGTTGGATGTATATCCATTATTTACATTGTTGATAGCCACAGGAGTAGAAGTCCCTGGCAATAAGGCAATATTTTGCTTGCCCCCAAGTATGCCTGGTCCAGAAATAAAAAAGCCAAATACATCATTGTATTGCGAATTGACATACTCTGAATACTCCTCAGATGCAAATATATACTCAAAGCTTATTTCGGATTGCTGGGGTATAAAATCGAATTCCAATATAGATCCTGATGTTAGATTGTGATTTGGTATAAGACTCTTGAGGTCGGCATCATTGTTTACTGACTGACCGCCTCCTAATCCACTAGGACCGCTATTCGGACCCTCTACCAGCAAGCCTCCTCCAGTTGTGAGCAAGAGACCATCGGTCATACCCAATCCATTGACACCATTGCTAAAATGAGAGAGCGAGCGATCTTGGCTTGTCCAGGCACTGCCATTCCAGGATATGCCTTTTAAGGTGACATTGGAAATAGCACCTCCCGTACCACATACAGAGCCTCCAGACTTGATAAAAATATTCTCTACCAACTGCTTAGGAGTATAATTGGCACTAGTGGCATCCCTATTGACCCATATGCTATTGGCAGAGGGAGTTGCGGGGCGACTAGATGCCTTAAGCGACACATTGTTTTGCTCTTTGACAACAAGACTTGCTCTTCTTTGAGCCATTTCGTCGGGCACGCCCATTTGCATGTATACCTGCTTTAAGCTATCAATTTGTGCGGTTTCATTCAGTTTATTTTGAGCATTAAGACTGTTTGCCCCCAATAAAATAAAATACAGGAGCAAAAATAAGTGAGTAATTCTAAACTGGCCAACTTGATTAGGATCAAGTTGTGATTTAAGTACTTTTTTTTTCATATTATTCTTTGATTCTTATTATTTTTTTTTTTTTTGAAAGCAATAGTTGTTGAGATTCATAAAAACTGCCAGCTTGCTTACTCTGGTTTTGAAACTTTTATTTTGGCTTTCTTTACTAGTATGTATGCAAGTCCAAGCAATAGCAATCCATAGATGCCATCTCCTACAGGCACTCCTCCGATAGGGTCGCCTCCTCCTGGGGGTGCTTTTTGCAAATCGTCATGATACAAACCAAAAGAATGGCTGTCTTCATACTCATTGCTTTGTATTGTTGCCTTGGAATCTTCATCCGAATAAAGCTCGAACGCACTTGCAGAGCTGCAGAGCATTAAAGAGACAAAAAAGGCTACAATCGTTTTATTGTGCCGAAAGAGATTTTTTT
>BHEP01000099.1 GCA_003851245.1 Bacteroidales bacterium
GGGCGGTTTTTTTAGTAAGTGATATTGCTATCCTTGATAGCTCATTGGCAAATATATAGGCTTATTTTACAATGATTTTTTCCGTTTTCATCTCTCCATTGTTTAGCTGCACGCTGACAAGGTAAATGCCTGTAGGGAGGCTTAATTCTTGAGAAAACCTGCTGTCGTTGATTACTCCTTGATTGTATAGAGGCATACCCGCAGTGTTCCGGATCTCTATCTCACTAATATCTGAGGATGCACTTACCTCAAGAGTTTTTCCTTTCATCTGAATGATAAACTTGCCGTCTACCGAGGCTATTGAGGTGGTAGATTTGCCTGCTTTCAAGCTGAACCTATAACTAGCTTCTGCCACATAATCAAATTCGTAGGTAGATTCTTCTAGTAAGTTGATAGTTTTCTTTAGGTGATTGTCTACCAATTCTAAGCTGTTGGTATTTGTTCTTTCGATATTTACAAAGCTTAGGATTATTTTTTCGCCATTGATTTCATTACTCACATCAAAATGGCTGATATGGCCTAAAGATCCTTCAAACTGCACAGCATTTTTATCCTTAGTGTCACTGTCGTAAGCATATACATCAGGTGCTAGAGGTGGGATTTTTTCGCCAGTTTCAGGGTTTTGTTTCCCAGAAAACATTTTCAGAATATTTTTGTATTTCTGGGCTTGCATAGATATTGTAAGCCACGATTCTCCCTTAGCATTTTCAGCACTAATATAGAGTACATCGTCTTTCCTCGAATCGTCCCCTGTAGATTTAACTATATAGTTGGAAGTCCCTGTCATCAGTGCGGGAGGGCAAATAAGTTCTTTGCTAGACCCTCCAGGGCTCACTCCTATAAATATTGCCTCCTGAGGGAGTATCCATTTGGTTAAGTAGGGCGAACCTGTTGGAATTGAATATACATCAAAATTATATGCTGAATAAACGCGGTAATAGGGTTCAATTTTGCTGCTGTTGAGTTCGTAAAGTTTATCGAAATCAAACTTCGCCATAAATGGGTTTCCTATCATCATCTCCACTCCCGAGGGAACATTTATCTTGAGAGCCGTGTGCGTTTGCCCTGCTATAGAAACATCTTGCATAATGCCGTCTGCAGCAAATCTGTAGGCTTCTCCAGCTCTAGGGAAGTTGTCGGCAGGCTTACTTGACAGAATGGGATACATGTCTTCGTTTGCGTTGTAGTAAGAAAAATGACTGCTGCCTCCCGAATAAGTATGTGCCCTATACAAGTTGTTTGAAGGATCTTCAAAATACGGCATCTGCATAATTCCTTTTACAAAATTTAAGTTTTGGTGGTAAGCAGAACTTTCGCCCCTCACTCCTGGCAGCAACTCGCCAGCCCAAATATTTATGGCATAATACTGCTCGGTGCCTATATCTGTTGCCATATTATTGGAAGGAGTGTAAAACTCTCCAATAAAATTGTTGCCTGTTGGCGATGCTTTGAAAGCTTTCTGCCAGAAATTGGGGAAGCCTCCCAAGGAGAAGTCACCAGAAGCAATTTTTTTTAGGGGCGTAGAAATTGGCATCCATCGGCCCCTAGCTAATGCTATTGCAGAAATAGCGTCGCCATCTCTTTTGTAAACGCCACTGGCATTGTAATATCCAAAATTGTATTGAACATAGGCTTTTTCGTATGCCAATAGGTGCTGTTGTCCCAATTGTGATCTGAAGTGAAATGTTATATTTCTACAAATAGGATTGCCAAAAAATCCTCTGGGAGTCATGCTAGGATCTAAGTCGGGAAAGTTGAGGGAATTGCCAGGAATATGAACATCCGAACATTCTGTAGGTAGTGTATGTTGTACAACACCATTCACATCTATCCAGTTGACAGGGTCGTTCCAGTTGTTGTTGAAGGCAAAGCGATTCCAGTACAAGGTATTGATGCCAGGATTGACACTATACGTCAGAGGGCTACTTTGAGGAGTGGTGCAATATCCATTGCTTACTGTGGCTGTATAGTTTCCTGAGCTTGTAGCTGCGTAAACATTGCCTATAGCTCCAGGTATGAGAGTCCCGTTTTTATACCATTGTATGTTGGATCCCAAATTGCTGTTTGCATTAAAAATCGCTTGTACGCCTTCCCTACAAACCTCTGTAATCGAGGCTGTGAGTACGGGGGGCACAGGATCGACAAGGGTAAATATTGTTCCTACCTGATGGGTTACACCATTTGTTCCTCTAACCTCTAACTTTACTAAAAGTGGAATGTCTGTGTCTAGCGAACTGCTTTGCCACTCCATTTGATCGCGAGCACTCACAACTTCTACCTCGTTGACAAACCATTTGATATGTCCTGGGTTTCCAATATCCAAGGGCCCATTGAGTGCAGCTCTGAATCTCATTAAGTCATTGCAATAGGTATCCCCATTCATATCTTGGTGGTGCTTGTCGTTGACATAAAACCCCGGATTTAACTGCCGTGCCGATGAGGCTGCTAAGTAGTAGTAAGATTCATCGTTTCCTAGTCCATAGCCCAAAACTGTTAAGCCAGCAGGATTAACAAACGAATAGGTGGCATCAAGATTTGTGAGGTCTATGGAGCCATAAGAAAAACCTCCAAATGATTCAGTCCAACTAATACCTCCTCCCAATGTAATACCTCCTACTTTGATGTCGGTATTGCCTCTTGTTGCTGTAGGAGTCATTACCAAGGCTCTATGAGTCCTTATAACAGAGCTAGTACCTCCAGTCTTAAATGCAGCGATTGTTACTTCTGCAACAGTTTGTTCTATCGACGGTACCCAGGCCATGGCGGGGTCTCCCCATCGGTCTCCCACAGAATTAGCGTCGTACCATCTTGCAGATCCTATAAGATATGCAGCTACAGATATAGGGTAATTGGACGATATGTAGCAGCCTGGAGAATTGATCTCAATTTCTAACATTCCCCCAGCAGCAAGATTGTGCGTGCCAGGATTTGAGCTTCCTTCAATGCTCAGTATAGTACCTTCTTCGGCGGCTACTATTCTTACTCTGTCAGCATTTCTTGCGTAACCCGAGGTTACCGGTACCACAAAGCTGTTTCCCCAAGCTTCTATGGGAGCTTGTTGTTGAAATAAGCAGTCGCAATAAAAAGTTCCTGCAGGAATGTTGACGCAGCCATTGGCTACAAAATATGCCACTGGCTTGTTTGCTCTAATTTTTAGACTCGTCATATCGCCTCCTCTAAGGTATTCTGCATATACCTGACCCTTATTTAGAATTGCTGATGGAGAAGAAGAATTTCCTTTATATACAGTTGTTCCATCCTGAGATGCTACAACCAAAAAGCCGTCCCCTTCTCCATCAAGGTTTTGGTACGACATATGATGGTAAAAGTACCCTAGGGCATTTGTGGGAAGCACGTTTGTTGCATCGGTGGTATGCGCCTGCAAGCTGATTGCAAACACAGAAATGTTTTGTGTCGAAGTAATATGTATGGAGTTATTGCTCTGGCGACTAGTTACTGTTGATGCTTGCTGAAATTGAGTGGCACTTAGCACATAAGTATATACCTCGCCAGAAGCTAGCGAAAAACTAACTGGATTTCCACTCGTAAAATTTAAAGTGACAGTTGTAGCCTGAGGTGCAACTATCCTAATTTGCAAGGAGGGACCATTGTCATAATTATTTCCAAAAGCCAGCCAAAAATCCTTGCCTTGTGTAGTGTTTTGTGATTGTGAAGAAGCACTGATGCTATAAGTAAGAATCAAAGCGAGCACACAGAGTGCTTTAATATATTTTTTCATTTTGTTTTTTTTATGCCTATTAATTTTTTGTTATATAGTAGGTGTATGTCTCTCTTACTGTTTCAGAATTTTCTTTGGTGTAAAAAACCTCAGATACGAGCTCCAATTTATTAGAATCAATAAGCTTGTATCCTAAAGACTCTAGGTGGGTTGGATACTCTACATTGATATTTTTTTCATCAGCCTTATAATCTGCTGTCTTTATCCTTCCATCTTGATATTCAAAAATAATTTTTTTTGAAGTTATGCTAATTTTTTTCGGTGCCTCATTGAAGGTATTCAAGCTTTTTGTGTTTTTAAACTTTTGGCTTGCTGTTTTTCCATCAATTGTTTGCTCTACACCCACTTCATTAACTTTCCACTCGCCAAGGTAGGCGGGAGCTTGAGCCGATGCTGAAGAGAATCCAGCGCCACAAAGTAGTATTAAGCTCAATAAAAGTACAATTTTTTTCATTTTGTTTTTTTATTATTGGTTATTATAATAGACCCTAGACTCTTCTTGTGTCTTAGCACAAACAATGCGTATGCGCCAAGTAGTAGGGATAGGGAAATTGCTCCTTCTCCTACTGGCACTCCACCTATAGGGTCACCTCCCCCTGGAGGCGCTTTTAAATAAGGGTTTTCTGCATCTTCACTGCCATAAAGTCCAAGAGACTCATCCGAAAATGATTGCCCCGCACCCAAAGAAGTTTGCTCCTGTGCTGAAGATTCTTTCTGAGAGCCCGAATGCAAGCCAAAATCATTAGCCCAAACATTTGTTGTGCTAAGCGTAAAAAGACAGACTATAAATAGTATTCTTAATTTGTAAATGTGTTTGTAAATAGCTGATTTCATAAGCTTCTTATAATTTATTTGTTTCGTACTAATATTTTATCTCTCAATAATTTAGCGTATTTGCATTTATTAAAAGACTACAAAGTTATGAATTATAAAAACAAACAACAAAATTTTTGTCTTTTTTTTTATTTATAAAGCAATAATAATTATTGAGGTGTGTGTTTTGGATATATATTCCTGCTGCCTTAAGTCAGTAAGGATGTGTAGTATCTCAAAAATGTGTGGATTTTCACCTTTAATGTCTACTCCACTATTTTTTATTTACCTGCTTCTTCCAAAATTCATACTGCCGCAGATATTTTTTGCCCTCTAGCATAATCAGGATTTTAAAAACAAGTCCTGTGAGGGCTTTGTATCTGTCTTTGATTTTTATGTGTAAGTTAAATGGGGAAAGCTTTTTTTTTGGTATACTTTTTGCCACTTTTTACCTTGTATTTTCAATGCCACATGCA
>BHEP01000100.1 GCA_003851245.1 Bacteroidales bacterium
ATTGCCTTGTTATTATATTCACGCAAAATTGTCCAAATAATCTTATCTTCCTCTGCCTCAAAACTCCATGATTCCTGCACATTTAATTGCTGGTTTCCGTACTTGACATTCGTAATTTTAACGCCATATTTATTTATCGAAGTAAAAAAGTGTAGCTTAATGTTCAAAACTGAGGGTATTTTTAGTGTTATTTGTTCAAGTGTTCAAATAATCCTCAGTTTTGAACATTAAGCCTGTTTTCATAATACGGACAGGGTTTTATCCTTGCCCGTATTAACGAATACTAGTAGCCTTTATTTTGTTTCAACTCAGTATTTATTTGCAGTTCGCGATACGGGATCGGAAAAAGCAACTTGTCGTTTGTTACCTGATAAGTTCTTTCTTGAAGATAAGGGTATATGGCTTTCATTCTTTTTCCATGCTCGGTCATCACTTCAATAGCCTTGCCAGTGCGTATTAAATCTGCCCAGCGATGGTTTTCGAAAGCCAATTCTAGGCGACGTTCTTTTGCTACAATGTCGGCATTGATTTGTGTGAGCTCATCTAACCCTGCACGCTGGCGCACTTGATTGACATATGTAGCAGCTTCTGCTGAGCGACCTTGCTCTACCAAACATTCAGAAAGCAAGAGCAGAACATCCGAGTATCTATAAATGGGCCAGTTATCGTCGGTGTTGTTTAGTTTAGCGTGTGCATGTCTGTATTTGTTTATCATATAGTAGGATACAGAATAAGTACTTATTTGAGGATCACCTACATTGAGTACTTTGTCGGCAATAAATGCGTTGTCGCTAGCTCTGTTTTCACCTACAACTACTGCAATAGATGCGTTGATACGCTTGTCTGCTGGTTCGTAGCTATCTATAAGACTTTGAGTGGGAACGTTGTAGCCTCCCCAGGTCTGTGTGTTTGTATTCTCTACTCCTGTAACTGCTATTCCTAGAGGTGTTTTGGGCATAAATCTATACAACCAATTGCTTTGTTGTCCTAAGTTGCCCTCTTGATACTGCACTTCAAATAGGGATTCGCGGCTATTTTTATACGTTGGATTAAATACATCGGCATAGTTTGGTAATAGTTCATAACCCATATTGATAATCTCTCTGAGGTGTTTTTCGGCTTCTACATAATCGCGATTGGGCTTTGTCATCAACACATTGGCGAGTAGCATATGTGCGGAGCCTTTGGTAGCTCTTCCAGATGCTTTGTCTGCCGAGAATGCCACTACTCCTAGTTTATTTACAGCCTCTGTTGCATCTTTTATAATTTGCTCATACACCTCCTCAACGCTAGATTGAGACAGGAAGGCATCATCAGTATTTTTCACCTGATCAAGGTGTAGGGATACTGCACCAAAATACTGCACCAACATAAAATAGTTGTATGCTCTTAGAAACTTGGTTTGCCCTATTGTTTTATTCATATAGCTTTCGGAGAAGCTTTTGTCTTGGATATGCCCAAGCAAAGTGTTGGCTCTAGCTATTGCATCATAGGTATGCAAGTACATGTTGTTGGTTATTGGGTTCTGCGAATCGTCGATAAAATCAACAATATCTTCGGGCTTGATGCTGTGGGATACTGCCGAACTATATGTATAGTGAGTGTTGTCGGATCGAGATTCGCCCATCATGAATCCTGGCCAATCGTGGGTAGGTCTAAGTTTTTCGTATACACCCGATAGAGCTCTATCGAAGTCGCCTTCGGTTTTATAGAAAGTCTTTTCGTTGGACTGCGATTCGGGGCTTAGATCGAGAAAAGAATCGGCACACGATGCTAATAGTAGGCACGATAAAAGGATACCTATTGTATATATTTTGTTCATCTTATTTGTGTTTTAATTCGTTAGAAAGTAATATTACAACCCATGCTGAAAGTGCGAGGTACGGGATAGTTCATTCTGTCTACACCCATTCCTTTCCATCCCATGCTGGAGCTGCTTATTTCGGGGTTTACACCCGAATATTTGGTAAACACTGCCAGTTGCTGAGCCGATAGGTGGAGACGTAGTTTGGACAGATATCTATTTGCCTTTAGAGGTACATTGTATCCTAATGTTACGTTTTTGATTGTTAGGTACGAACCATCTTCTACTGCCCGACTGGTACTTGCTCTGAATATACCTGTTGTTCCGTTAAGGGTTCTTGGTATTTCTCCGTTTCCTGGGTTTTCCAAGGATCGCCAGCGGTTGGCTACATCTTTTGCCACATTAAACACGCCGTCCAAATTCTCTGTGTATTCTAAGTTAGCATTCATAATATCTCCACCAACGGCTCCAGTGATGATAACGTTAATGTCAAAATCTTTGTATCTAAATTCGTTGGTTACACCATAAATAAAGTCGGGATTGGGGTTTCCAATTATTACGCGGTCATCAGCATCAATAACTTCATCTCTGTTTGTATCTTTGTAGCGTACTGTTCCTACTTGAGATGTTGCATGCTTGGGTTGCGTGTTTAATTCTGCTTCTGTCATATATACACCATCATATACATATCCCACAAATACCCCTATGGGATGACCAACTTGCAGCCTATTGTAATCGCTTTCCCAGTCTAGGTATCCACCGATGGGGGTGTTGTTGCCTCCCAACTTTGTTACTTCGCTCTTATTGAATGAGATGTTAAAGTTTGTAGTCCACTTAAATTCACCTACCATATTTCGTGAAGAGACAGTAAACTCGTGTCCTCGCGATTTGAAGTCTCCCACATTGTATTGAATTTCACCAAACCCTGTAGCTCTGGGTATATCTATTTGATAAAGCATGTCGGTTGTTTTTTTGCTATAAAAGTCATACATCACAAAGATACGGTCATTCAAGAAACTAAAGTCTACTCCTAAATCAAATTGCTTGTTTTCTTCCCAAGTGAGGAGGGAGTTACCAATAGATATTAAGGAACTTCCTGGCGATAGAGCGTTGCTAAATACATAATCCGATTTCTGAACTAGAGGTATATATGTATAATTCCCTATGTCGTTGTTGCCTGTTGCTCCGTAACTAGCTCTTAGTTTGAGATAATTCATCACATTGCCAATTGGCTGCATAAAGGCTTCTTCAGAAATGATCCATCCTGCCGATACAGAAGGGAAGTTGGCATATTTTCGCTCAGAACCAAATCGAGAAGAGCCGTCGCGGCGGAATGTGGCTTGCAGTAGGTATCTGTCGTTGTAGGCATAGTTTGCACGTCCAATAATAGAGGCTAAGGTGCTTTTTGTTACATTGTTGTCTCCGCTCTTTGTGCTTGCGGCATCCATCCATGGCACACTATCGTCGGGAAAATCATTGCCATTGAGGTTTACATATTCCCTTATATTTTTTTCGCTTGTATAGCCCGCAAGCAGATCGAATCTATGTTTTCCTACTTCATTGCTATACATGAGCATGTTTTCTACAGTCCAGTTGTAGTATGATGTTGCCGAATACGCACCATATGCTTTTTGAGGAGGAGCGATCATCATGCCCCCTGTGGCGGTAGAAGGTATAAATGCACGATTGTTGCTGCTCCCCATATCTACTCCTGCTTGTAGCTTGTAGGTAATGCCATTCCATATATCGACATCCAAGAACGTGTTGGCGAGAATAGTTGTGGCTTTGTTCAAATTTGTTTTCTCCTTCAAGGCTCTTATCCAGTTGGGTTGAGCAAACATATTGGGAGCCCTCAATGCAACTTTTAGATCTCCGTTTTCGTCGTAGGGGCTTACCGTGGGAAAGGCGAGCATGGCGCCACTAATAATATTCCATCCTCCATCAGTGTTCTGATTGTTAGCCAACTGTATAGAGGGGGCAATGTTTAGTCCAAACTTGATGCTTTGATTTACCTTAAATTCGTTGTTGGCACGAAGAGAGAATCTTTCAAAATCGGTATTGTATAAAACGCCCTCTTCTTTGAAATATCCCAACATGATGGCTGAGTTCACTTTGTCCTTCACACCCGTGCTTATGCTTAGGCTATAGTTTTGGGTTGCACCATTGCGTAGCAAGGCTTTGTACCAGTCGGTGCCTTCTCCATATTGTGCGGGATTTTGATAGACATCGGGCACTCCTCCGGTATATCCTTCGTATATTGCCTTGTCTTCATAAAACTCTTTTTGATATTGCGCAAAATCATGGGCATTCATCACATCGGGCCTTCTTATTCCATCTTTCTGTTGAACTCCAAAAGATACGTTGAAGTCGACTTTTGTTTTACCCTCTTTGCCTTTTTTGGTTGTAACGATAATCACTCCGTTGGCAGCTCTGGATCCATATAAAGAGGTAGCGGCAGCATCCTTGAGTATTGTAAAACTTTCTATTTCGTCGGGGTTCAGTTTGTTTATATCTGCTCCTAGCACAAATCCATCTACTACAAATAGGGGCTTGTTGCTTGCGTTGATAGACGAGGCTCCACGTATTCTAAAAGCCATTCCTCCTCCAGGTTGCCCTGTGACTTGGTTTATCTGAACACCAGCTGCTTGTCCTTGTAGTTTTTGTCCTATTTGACTTACGGGCATATCTGCAAGTGCACTACCCTCTACTTTAGATATTGAACCAGTCATGTCCCTTTTTTTCTGAGTACCATAACTTACGACAACTACCTCATCAAGCACCCTGGTATTTTCCTCTAGTTGAATCCTTATTTCGCTTCTACCATCGACTGGCAAGTCTTTAGACATATAGCCAATATAGGATAATGATAAAATAGAATTCGTGCCAACTTCCAACACAAACTTCCCATCCATATCAGTAACAGTCCCAATATTTGTGCCTTTCACCACCACACTCGCCCCAATAATGGCTTCACCATTGGCATCGACAATTGTTCCAGATATTTTTTTATCGTCTTGCTGCGCAATATTTGCGCTTTCACCCGCTTCCTTCTTCGACAAAACTATATGTTTGCCTTCTAATGCATATGCAATATCGGTCTTGCTGAGAGCTTGATTGAGTATTTCAGCTACTGCTTTCTTTTCTGCTTTTACAGTAACTCTTTGACTGACATCTACCTGATCGTTAAAAATAAATAGATAGTCTGTTT
>BHEP01000101.1 GCA_003851245.1 Bacteroidales bacterium
CGTTGGTAAGGCATATATCAAAGAGATATTACGAATTTTTACTAATGTCTCATCCAGCACATTTTGCCTGCTTGGTCTGTAAGCTCATATCCATCTCTCAATCGTTCTTCTCCAAAATTTACAAACGTGCGGCTAAAACCTGTTGCTTCACTCATTCCTCCTTTTATTATGAAGTCAGAAGATATTTGTCTAAAATAGGCAAAATCAAAGAATATACGATTTCATAAAAAATTGCTGCTAAGTCCCATTTCTATTGTTCTAGTTTTAGCAGGTCTTACTCCAGCTCCAATAAGGGTTGACGGATATGATGCTGTTCCTAGTCCATCCCCATACACAAAACTGTAATTGAGTCCCCCATCCTTAGGTATGACCTGGGTTTGGGTATAGGTAGCCTCATCAAGACGAACTATTACCTGCCTGTGTTATAGCGAACTAGACCCGCAGTGCCGACTAGCAAGGTACAGCAGACCATCTTCGCTAACTCCCGATTTAAGACAGGAGACTTGCCTTTCTATCAACTCTACTTGCTGAGGGCTCAAATATTTACCCTGAACCTCATATTGTGCATCTTTTTGAAAAATAAATTTTTTGCGAAGTTCTACGATTTCATTTTCTTTAATGGGCAATAGGCTATCCATGTAGAGCAGGTTACGCTCTTGTTAGCTTAGGTTTATGCGTCTCATGAGTTGTAATGCCTGTTTTTGCTCAGCAATTTGTTTGGGATAGCCTGCCTTCAAGCTATCCAAACAAGATTTTGCAGCAAAATATTCTTTTGCCTTATAGTGCGATTGAGCCTGTGCCAATAGCTGTGCTGCCGACTTTTATTGCTCATTGCAAGCAAAAAGGACAAGTAATAAAACTAAGGCTTATGAAAAAGATTTTATCATGTTTTGCAAAAAAAAAATATTTATACAAAAGTAATTTAAAATAATGTTTATAAGCAATAAGCCTAGAGGTTTTTATTGGGTAAGCTATGTGCAATAGCATAGAAATGCTTAATATTGCTGCCTTATCTTTTTCTCAATTGTAGAACTGGTATGTAAAACTCCCATATAATCATACACCTTGTCCATTAAACCTTAAATAAAATAGGTCATCATCGCAATCGTTTGGCACCAATGGAGGTAGCTTTATAAAAAAAAATCCAATCGTTACCATCACAGCAATGCACTTGTATGCTATCAATGCGTTGTCCCAATCGTAATAAGATGTTCTATCTATTTCTCTTTTTTCGCAAGCACCTCCATAATATCCATCTCCGCCATTTGCTCCATCAAACCACGAGAGAAACAGTTCGGCCGTAGTTTGAATGCAGCTCTGTTAACTGGGTTCTGAAATGCTCAATATATTGGGGGGGCCGTAGTTAGCATCGTTCCTATCCCAAGGAGAAAGATACAAGCCCAAGCGCATATCCAATTCCCTTGCTGCGTCAGTATATTCACGGATCATATCGCCCTTGCCGTCTTTCCAAGGGCTATTCTTGACAGAATATTCTGTAGTAGTACTTGGCCACAAGCAAAAACCACAGTGGTGTTTAGCTACCACCAAGGCTCCTTGCATGATATACACAAAAACATAGAGAGAAGTGCAATAGTAAGTATTTTTATTTTAGCAATGTTTGTTTGCTATTATTGTTATTATTGTTTGACATTTAAGCGCACCTCTTCACCTTCATTTGTTTCAATATAAAGGACTCCATTTTCTTCTTTATAAATATTTTTTCCGTTTGATGTATAATTTGAGAATGGATTTTTGAGGCGAAGCATTCCTTTTTTTTCTGCTTTTATGACTATCTCAATCACACTTCCATTTTTCATTTCTGCCGATATTAAGAATGCACCCACTGTTCGCAACTGCTTAAAAGACACATTCTGCCAAGAAGCTGGAATAGCTGGAAAAACAGAAATTATGCCAGTGTGGCTCTGGATGAGCATTTCCTGTACGCCAGCAGCAAAAGCAAAATTACCTTCGAGGGTAAAAGGGCTGTAAAGTAAGGAAGAATAACCCATATTTGTTTGGTCGCCATTGGCATGGAAGGTATTTCGCAAACAAAAATGATTGGCAAAAATACGTAAAGCCTCTGCTGCACCTTCTCCATCTAAAGCCCTTGCCTTTAGGTTTGCTAGCCAGCTGTAGGAATATCCCGTCCATTGGCTAGGGCCAACACTATCGATACGCTGTATGCTTGCCTCAATTATTTTTTTACTCTCTTCTCCCTGACTTACGTCTATAAGCCCCAGTGGGTGAATAGCCATCATATTCGACAAATGCCTGTGAGATTCCTCGTACGGAACATTTTTGGCAAAAGTGAGAGAGCTATCCTTGTGTAAATCTAAACTGGGCCATTCGGAAAGTGCCATCTGGTATCTTTCGGCATCGGCATTCAAGCCTTGTGCTACAGCCATATCTATAGCTGCTATATGTGCAAATCGGATGAGAGAAAGGTCATAGTTGGTGATGGTATTGAACCAAGCTTTCTGGGAGTTATTGAAAATTTCGGGACTAGAGCTTATGGGCAAAGTTCGCTTGCCATCTTTATCCTTTACCGATAATTGGTCTAAAAATATTAAAACCTCTTGTATGTATGGATATGCCTTATCCCTAAGAAACTCATCGTCCTGAGAATATTGCCATTGAAGATACATGTGTTGCGATAGCCATGCAGATATTGTTGGGCTAAACGCATATTGAATCCATCCTGCCATTGGCTCACCATCCAATGAGGTTACTCCAGGAACTGCTAGCCCATCGCTTCCGAAATATGCTTTTGTATATTTTTTGTTTACCTCTTTTATTTTCAATAACCAGTTAATATACCCCATACCTTCGTCGAGCCTATTGGCTGTATAAGCATGCCAATAGCTTAGTTGCGTGTTGAGATCGTGGTGGTAATCTCCCTTCCATGGCGGTAGTTTTCCATTATCGGCAGTCCATACAGCTTGCAGGGAAACTGGAGGCGAATAGCTACGGGCTGCTGAGCCAAATTTATACAACTCATTATAATATTGTTTAGCCAAAACAGTGTCGGGAATGTCTATTGATGACTTATTCCAATATTGTTCCCACCAACGCTTATGAACTTCCAAGTCTTTGTTGTAACCTCTATTTAAGGCTAGATCTGCATTTTCTTCTGCAGACATATCATCTTTGTTGGTAGATATGCTCCATGCGCCTACTATCCCTGTTTTGGTCTTTTTATATTTTACTGCAACCTGATATACGAAGCCTTCAGCTCCTTGTTGTGTATATATCATAGTTTGGTCTTTGTCTATTACTTCTCCCTGTATATATCCCAAGCGACGTAAATCGAGTCCTTCAACAATGTCGCTGCTTATTCCTCCAGACTTGTTGTAAGCAGGAGGAACTAGCGAAGGAGAAAAATCTTCGTCTACATTATCGAATTTAAACCAGCCAATATTTTCAGAAGGATGAACAAAGCTATACATCTTGCTATTGTTATGCCATGTCACTATATTTACAGCGTTTTTAAGATAAAGCCGCACACTCTTGATTTCTCCAAGGTTCTTGATATCAAATTCTAATGCTGCACCGGGTATTTTGGTAGGATATGCCGACGTTTCATAAGGAATATCATACATCATTTGTACTGGTTTGTAATCATTTTTTAAAACTTGTTCTTCCACCCATTTAAAATTCCGCACAGGTAGTGAATCATAGTTGACCATCTTTCGTTCGTCCCACAATTTAACATAATCGAGCGACATTCTTAGCATATCTTCTTTTTGCCAAATCAAAGTTCCAACCATGCCATTGCCCAATGGCATGGCTTGATCCCAATTGTCGGCTAAATCGATAAATTCTAAATCGTAGGGAGAAACTTCCAGTATAAATTCACTTTTATTGCACGATATAAACGTGCAAATATTTACAATTACTATAAATAATATTTTTTTTGGTTTCATTTGCTCTATGGTTTAATATTTATTAAGTTCGCAGTAAATTATGATACTCCCCATTGTCAATACAGAAATATACTCGACTTAAGATAGTTTTTGTTTCCTCATTCGTCTGGGAATAAATCGGGAAATAAATTTGGAGCCGACCCTTCGAGCTCTAAAAATTTATTCTCGATTTATGCCGCTCTGTTGTATTCTTCTTTCGGAGTCTTATAATCTAAAGATTGATGCAATCTTTTATCATTATAAAATCGAAAATGTTTTCCCAAGTCTTCATACAAAGATAATCCATTTTCATATACATGCAAATAAAAGTCCTCATATTTTACACTTTTCCATAATCTTTCGATGAAAATATTATCTAAAGCCCTTCCTTTCCCATCCATAGATATTTTTATGTCATTATCTGTCGGCACTTTAATAAACACATCGCTAGTAAATTGACTTCCCTGATCGCTATTGAAAATTTCTGGCTTACCAAATTTAGCAATCGCATCTTCCAAGGTCTGGGCACACCATTTAGCACTCATAGTATTGGATAAGGACCAGCCCACTACGTAACGACTGTGCAAATCAATAATGGCTATCAAATACATAAAGCCCTTTTTCATAGGAATATAAGTAATATCTGTTGCCCAGACTTGATTGCTACACTCTATCTTTAAATCTCTCAACAAATAGGGGTACTTCTTATGCTCTTTATTACCAATTGTAGTTTGGGGTTCTTGGTAAATTGTTTGCCAATTTATTAGCTTCATCAATCTGCGAGTACGTTTTTGGTTCACTTTAAATCCCATACTTTTCAACATGGCTGTCAAGCGTAGAACCCCATAAAAAGGAGTCTCAAAATAAGCCTTATCCAATATTGACATAATAGATAAATTCTCTTGCGACTCGCCTAATGGGCTATAATACAGACTGCTTCTGTTGATAGATAGCAGTTTGCATTGAGAATAAATACTTATTTCATTGTTTTCTTTATCAATCATA
Organism: Bacteroidales bacterium; assembly: GCA_003851245.1. Taxonomy (GTDB): domain Bacteria; phylum Bacteroidota; class Bacteroidia; order Bacteroidales; family Azobacteroidaceae; genus BHEP01. The sequence continues at coordinate 4,908 of BHEP01000101.1, forward strand.
TTTATGCGATTATCAAGGGAGTGTAATCCACTCCTATCTGGGCATATAAAAT
>BHEP01000102.1 GCA_003851245.1 Bacteroidales bacterium
GGAAAAATATTTTCGATTTTATAATGATAAAAGATTGCATCAATCTTTAGATTATAAGACTCCGAAAGAAGAATACAACAGAGCGGCATAAATCGAGAATAAATTTTTCGAGCTCGAAGGGTCGGCTCCAAATTTATTTCCCGATTTATTCCCAGACGAATGAGGAAACAAAAACTATCTTAAGTCGAGTAGATTTCTGTCTTGACAATGGGAGTATATATAGTCATGGAATTTGAACAAGATAGTTAGAGGTTTGATCGTAAACAATCAAACCATAGCACAACACAATAGAATATTATAAATTAAATTAAATGATGAGAAAATTTTTTTTGGGGAGCTTGACTATTATTGTTGGACTGCTTATTAGCAGCAACATGAAAGCACAAGTTAGAATTGGAGGAGAGAACTTGCCAACAAGAGGAGCAACATTAGATTTAAGTTCGACAGCAGCCCAGGGCTACAAAGGAGGCTTACTGATTCCCCGCATCGAAATTCATGATTTAAGATATATCCCAGAATCTTTTACGGATTTTGAAACGTTCGAGCAAGCAGACAGAGATACTGTTCCGTCATTGACAGGTACAGTTGTATACAACACCCATGCGGATGAATACAAGTACATCAATGTTGGATTTCATTATTGGAACGGCAACTCCTGGATTCCTATATCAAATAACTGGGAATTAACAGGAAACAACTTGATGGACCCAAGCTCTTTTATTGGAACGAAAAAACATCAACCACTGATTTTGGGAACCAACAGTAGACATGTTGTGAGGATTGATCCAACATCTGGCCGTGTTGGCATTGGAGACGGGCGCTATGCAAGTACTAAGCTAGATGTAGACTCCAGCATTCTTGTCAATGGAATTCCAATAGGAATGGGAGCAAACAGGGACTTCTCTGCTGACAATATTGCTTTTGGAAAATACGCCTTAAAAGGAAGTGGAGATCCAACGGGCGTTGCAAATATCGCATTTGGTACCAATGCTTTAACTCAACTTAATTATGGATCTCGTAATGTTGCTTTAGGGAATCATACACAAATGCACAATGTAAACGCAATCAACAATAACGCTGTGGGAGATTCTGCATTATCTGGCAATATAGACGGATACTACAATAGCGCTCTTGGCAGTTTATCACTTAGTACTTCTAAAACCGGCAACGATAATGTTGCAGTAGGATTCCTAGCGGGTGCAGGCATCGTCAGCGGAAGAAACAATATAGTGATTGGCCGAAACTCCAGTGTCTCCACTAGTATAACCTCTTATGAACTCAATATTGAAACTGCTATAAGGGCTTTCAATAAGGGATATAATATTGCACTGGGCAACTTTACAAATTTACATCCCACTCATCGGCTGGCAGTAAATGGCGACATCATGGCGCAAGAAATACATTTGACGTCTGACAAAAGGTTTAAGAAAAACATAGAAGCAATACCTGGAGCCCTAAACAAGTTATTGAAACTACAAGGAGTTTCCTATGACTGGAGAACCGACGAATTTGAGGATAGGCAATTCAACAACCAACATCAGCTGGGCTTGATAGCTCAAGATGTAGAAAAAATTGTGCCTGAAGCTATCAGTATCAGTGCCGATGGGTATTATTCTATAGACTACAACAAAATTATTCCTATACTTATTGAGGCCGTAAAAGAACAAGAAAAAATTAGAAAAAGCAAAGACCAAGAAGTACTAGACATCCAACAAAGATTGGCCAAATTAGAAGCTGCCCTCAATTAAATAAGAACAAAGGTAGAAAAATATTCAAAAAAGCTGTCCAAAATATATTGGACAGCTTTTTTTTATCATCATACAAACCACGCCTGTTTCTAAGGACTCTAAATATTCAATTATCAGGGCTTGTATTTAGCATCTTTCAAAAATTGTGGATAGTCTTCGAGCTGCATCAATTGCAACAAACTTGTTTGAGGATGCTGCTTCATATACGACATCACTATTTGATAGGCAAACCATATCCCCACCCTTCCAGGAGATTCGGTAGACAAAAAAGATGTGTAAGGGGCTTGCTTGAGATATTGAGAGGTAAGCAAGTAGTTGGGTGTATTGAGGTGCTTGCTTCCTACAATTGTTTTCCAAAGCTGCGATTGCTTGTTGCTACACCACAGGTATTCCTCCTTGTCGTAGGATACATAGTCCCATACCTCCCTCTGAGGAATAACACGAGAGAGTATGTAGCGCAACTTGCCCTCATAAATCATCCTATCTAAAAGTACATCTTCCCGACCCTTGAAAGGAAAATTTGCCATCATAAAACCCAAAATATAATCGGGCACAATATTTTCGGGCTTCATAAGTTTACGTTGGTAATCGTGGAAAAATGATTGATACAGTGGGTAATCAGCACCCATATATTTATCGGCGGATATGGAGAGGACATCCTCACTCACCACAACACTCTGATTGAGCCCCGACACGTGCATGTAAAATTTAGGCTGCTGGATTTGAGGAAATTCTTTCATTAGAATTGCAAAAGCCCCTAGCAATTCCTCTTGGATATAAGCTATATCGGCAAATTTCTCTTGCTCGTCCTTATAAAGTTGTAGTAGTGTGGGTTCCGAAAAATAAGTTTTTAGGCGCTCTTTAAAACCTAGGGAGTCTGGCTTGCCAAGATTCAAAATGTTGTCGCCATAAATTGCCAAAAAAGGATCTTGAAAACTTGCGTCATCATTTTTTTCTTGGATGTAGTGATACAAAGATTTATCAAATCTATGAATGGATTGGGCTCCTAAATCTTCGTTTTGTGCCGAACAAGCAACAGAGAATAGGTAGCATCCTAAAAAAAGTAGTTTCTTTACCAAAATTTTGCCTTTTATTTTTATCAACGAAAATAAAGTTCCCTTATTGTATTGTGCAGCACAAGAAGTTTAGGGACAAACTTTTAAGTCTGCCCCTAAACCATGGTATGCTGTATGATTATTCCCTTGAATTTAGCTTGCAAAAAACAATTCCATATCCTCCTCTACTGTTGAAATACCTGCAATACCAAAATTATTTACCAATACATCGACCACATTGGGCGATAAGAAGCCAGGTAGTGTGGGTCCCAAATGTATGTTCTTCACGCCCAAATGAAGCAGCGCCAACAATACAATGACAGCTTTTTGCTCATACCAAGCAATATTGAAAGCAATTGGCAGCTCGTTGATGTCATCCAATTGGAATACCTCTTTGAGTTTTAGGGCAATGATAGCAAGCGAATAACTGTCGTTGCACTGACCGGCATCCAAAACCCTAGGTATTCCTCCAATATCTCCCAAGGGCAATTTGTTGTACCTGTATTTTGCACAGCCAGCAGTAAGAATAACAGTATCCTTAGGCAAGGCTTGGGCAAAATCGGTATAATAGTTTCGCGACTTCATGCGCCCATCGCAACCAGCCATTACAAAAAACTTGCGAATGGCTCCCGTTTTTACTGCCTCTACAATTTTATCAGCCAAAGCCATGACCTGTGCATGTGCAAATCCTCCTATTATTTCCCCAGTTTCAATCTCTTCTGGCGCATGCGAGGTCTTGGCAATAGCAATAATCTCTGAAAAATCTTTCGCTTTACCTGCTTTTCTAGCGGCAATATGCTTCGAGCCAGTCAGTCCTGCAGCTCCTGTAGTAAAAATTCTATCCTTATATGAGGCATCCTTCGATGGAGGTACAATGCAATTGGTGGTAAAAAGAATGGGCCCATGAAAACTAGTAAAATCCTCCTTTTGTTGCCACCAAGCACCACCATAATTTCCCACCAAGTGCTTATGTTTTTTCAAATGAGGATAATAATGTGCTGGAAGCATTTCTGAGTGTGTATAAACATCAACTCCTGTGCCCTGTGTTTGTTCCAACAATTCTTCAATATCCCTCAGGTCATGCCCACTAATGAGGATTCCTGGATTTTTGCCAACGCCAATATTTACTTTGGTTATTTCTGGATTACCAAACCTTGAGGTATTGGCACTGTCGAGCAAGGCCATGGCCTCCACTCCATATTTTCCCGTTTCCAAGGTAAGAGCAATCAGCTCCTCCATAGAAATATCGCCTCGGGTAATTTCGCTCAGTGCTCTCTGCATAAAGGCCGATACTTCCTCACTTGTTTTATCCAAGTTGTAGGAGTGCTCCAAATAAGCAGCCATTCCTTTAAGACCATAATGCACCAACTCCTTGAGCGAGCGAATGTCTTCATTGGCCGTGCGCAGTACACCAACCTCCAAGGATTTTTCCATAAACTCACTTTCACCACCATTCCAAATACATTCCTCGGGCAAGGACTCTGTGCAAAGACCCAAAGCTTGGGCCTGTATTGCCAATTCTTGCTTCAATAGCAAGCCTTCCTTTACCTTTTCTTTAATGGCTGCAAAATCGAAATTGGCATTGGTTATGCTTATAAATAAAGCATCAAACACAAATTTATCGGCTTGGGCCGACGACTTATTGACTGTTCGCAGTCTGGTATTATAAACCGAGATTCCTCGGGCAACGAATAGCAGTAAATCTTGAATATTTGAAACTTCGGGTGTTTTACCACATACTCCCGACACAACACAAGCAGTGCCTTTAGCTGTTTCCTGACATTGATAACAAAACATGCTCATTATATCTATCTTTAAAAGTTTTTATTTCCTGACAAAGGTAGGGATAGTTAAAATAGTAAATTGTCTCATTTGTTACAACACCAATATTTTGGTAAATTCAAAAGTTATAGGCATATGACAAGCTTGCTGTTGTTCCATTGGTAGATAATCGATTAAGTGCACTATTGTTTCGATAAATAATTTGCATACTTACATTATTTTTCTTTAGAAAGCGATAGCTGGAATTGAATCTTAGGGTATATACTGTTTTAGCCCCTTAAATAATCGGACAAGATTATCAATTAAAATG
>BHEP01000103.1 GCA_003851245.1 Bacteroidales bacterium
CCCTCTCCTTGGTTCACCCGCGACTATGGTTTTATATCGCCAACGCCTATGTATTGGCCTGAGGATGATAAAACAACAAAGCTTAATAAAGGTGAAGTACTAAACTTGCGCTACAGGGTGGTGGTGCATTCGGGAACAACAGAACAGGCAAACATCAAAGGGCAGTTTGAAACTTATTCAAGAGTAAGTCATTAATAATAGTATTAACGATAGTCATTAACAATAATCATTAACACACACAATATAGTTATGGATATAAATCTTAAAGGAAAAGTAGCCGTTGTCACAGGTGGTGGCGGCGTGCTGGGAAGTAGCATTGCCAAAAGTTTAGTGGAAAATGGAGTAAGGGTCGTTATCTTAGATATACGACAAGAGCAAATAGATAGTAAGCTTGCCCAACTCAGCCCCCTTGGCGAGGTGATAGGCTTGGTATGCAATGTATTGGACAAAGAAAGTTTGGAAAATGCCTGCCAGCAAGTGCTATCCACATGGGGCTCTGTAGATATTTTGGTAAATGCCGCAGGAGGCAACCTCCCAGGAGCTACACTCACCGAGGAGCAAACAATTTTTGATATGAAGATAGAGGATTTCAATAGGGTGACAGACCTAAACCTCAATGGTACAGTCTACCCCTGCCTAGTATTTGGCAAAGCCATGTCGGAAAAAGGCGAAGGAAACATCATCAATATTGCGTCCATGGCATGCTATTCGGCAATAACGAGGGTACCAGGATATTCGGTAGCAAAAAACGGAGTTGTCATATTTACCCAATGGCTGGCAATGGAAATGGCGATAAAATTTGGCGAGAAGATACGCGTAAACGCCCTAGCCCCAGGCTTTTTTATTGGCGACCAAAACCGCAATATACTAATCAATCCCGACGGTTCATATACCGATAGAAGTCACAAGGTAATGGCACGCACGCCCATGAAACGATTTGGCGACATCAAGGAACTCAATGGATTGGTGCATTTCCTTTGTAGCGAGCATGCCAGTTTCATAACCGGCACCATAATTCCCGTAGATGGAGGCTTCAGCTCATTTAGCGGGGTGTAGTTAGATAGTAAAAATAACTAACGGAAATCACTAACAACTAACTCATGGCATTAGAAAAAACATGGCGCTGGTTTGGCGTAAAGGATAGCGTAAGCTTATCCGACCTCCAGCAAATTGGAATAGAAGGAGTGGTAACATCATTGTATGATATAGCCCCAGGGGAAGTGTGGCCGGTAGACACTATTCGCAAGCTGCAAACGCATATTGAGGCTCACGGCATGCGCTGGAGTGTGGTAGAAAGCCTGCCAATATCGGAGGGCTTGAAGACCTGCTCCCACGACAGGCCACGGCTTATACAAAACTATATTCAATCGCTTCACAATCTGGCAAGCTGTGGCATAGATACCATTTGCTACAATTTTATGCCCGTACTGGACTGGGCACGCACCGATCTGCATTTCACAACCGCCGAAGGTGGCGAGTCTATGCTCTTTGACTTACCTACCTTTGCAGCTTTCGATATGTTTATATTGAAACGCCCCAAAGCAGAGGTGGATTATCACTATGATATTATCCACAAAGCCAAGGAGATAATACAAGCCTTGTCAGAAGAGCAAAAAGAGGAATTGGCACACAACATTATTGTGATTACCCAGGCTTTTATTCATGGACTTGTTGGTGAGGGCGACGATTACAAGGCGCAATTCCTGAATTACCTAAGCACCTACAAAGATATTGGAAAAGAAGAGTTACGAGACCACCTATCATTATTTTTGCAGGATATAATTCCCGTGGCAGAGAAACTAGGCATCAATATGTGTATTCACCCCGACGACCCCCCATTTCCTCTCTTGGGCCTCCCTCGAATAGCTAGCACCGTCGAAGATTTTCGGTGGATAATGAGCTGCTATGATTCTCCATCCAATGGCATTACATTTTGTGTAGGCTCGCTTTCGGCACGTAGCGACAACGATCTATGCGCTATGGCTAAGGAGTTTGCACCCAAAATCCATTTCATACACCTGCGCAACACTACCTATCTTGAAGATGGCAGTTTCTATGAGTCAGGACAAATAAAGGGAAGTGCCAATATGTTTGCCATCGTCAAAATATTGCTCGAAGAGCAAATGAGAAGGACTAAAGAGGGTCGCAAAGATCTGCGTATGCCCTTCAGGCCCGATCACGGCATACGAATACTCGACGATTTCAAGCGCACAGCCAATCCGGGCTATCCACTGATAGGGCGACTCAAAGGACTTGCCGAAATCGATGGACTACAAACAGGAATAGAGGGAATGCTTCTAACAAAACCAAATAATCATTAAAAAAAATATGAAATATTACATCTTTGCAGCTAGCATATTATTATGTGTCAGCTGCTCTTCAAAGAAAGAGAGTTCTGAAACGGCTGAAGTTGCCAAGGAGACTTCAAGCCAAGTGAGATTAATTACCCTAGATCCTGGGCATTTCCATGCCGCTTTGGTACAAAAAACAGGCTATCCTCAGGTGAGCAACGATGTGTATGTGTATGCTCCACAAGGAGATGACCTGCAAGAGCACCTTAATAAAATAGAAGCCTACAACAGCCGTGAAGACAATCCTACACAATGGAATGAAATCGTGTACGCTGGTGAGGACTACCTCCAAAAAATGCTTGCCGATGCCAAGGGAAATGTGATGGTGACTGCTGGCAACAATGGTAAAAAGACTGCATACATACACCAAACGCTTTCGGCAGGTATCAATGTGCTGGCAGACAAACCCATGGCTATAGACAAAGAAAATTTTGAGGTCTTGAAAGAGTGCTTCGATATTGCACAACAAAAGGGCGTAATGCTCTACGATATTATGACCGAACGCTATGAGATAAGTACCATGATGCAAAAGGAACTTTCGCTGATTCCTTCAGTTTATGGCACACAATTGAGTGGTAGTCAAAAAGACCCCGCAGTAGTCAAAGAAAGTGTGCATCATTTCTTCAAAACCGTGTCTGGAAAGCCTCTAAAGCGCCCTATGTGGTTTTTTGATGTGGAGCAGGAAGGCGATGGAATTGTGGATGTGACCACTCATCTGGTAGACCTTGTGCAATGGGAATGCTTTCCCGAGCAAATCATCGACTACCACAAGGATATTGAAATGCTCGATGCCAATAGATGGACAACGGCTATGAGTGCTGCACAGTTTAAAGAGGTCACAGGATCGGATGTGTTTCCTCCATACCTGCAAAAGGATATTACAAACAATGTGCTGAACGTATATTCCAATGGCGATATACACTACAAAATAAAGGGCATTCATGCCAAAGTATCCGTTGTTTGGAATTATACATTTCCCAAAGGGGGAGGCGACACGCATTATTCTATAATGAAGGGCAGCAAGGCCAATCTAATTATCCGCCAAGGAGCCGAGCAAGGCTATAAACCATCCCTGTATATTGAGGCAGTAAAGGGTATCGATTTGACAGTCTACGAAAAAGACTTGCAAGAGGCTATGGTCAATATTGCCGACAAATATCCGGGCATGAAGCTCAACAAGCTTACTTCCAGTACCTGGCAATTAGAAATTCCGGCAAACTACCATGTGGGTCACGAGGCACATTTCGGACAGGTGACGGCCAACTTCCTACAATACCTGCAGGAAGGGAAATTGCCCAGCTGGGAAGTTCCCAATATGCTGGCAAAATATTATGTTACTACCCAAGCTTTAGAAATAGCAAAAGGCAAAAAATAAAGCAGTGTTCTTGCTCCTGCCATGAGCCATGACGGCTCATGGCTAGCTGGCAAAATGAAGGCTTGGCTATGGTGTTTATTTTCTCAATTATTTTGTGTAACTTTGTAAGATGGCAGGGTGCAATCGAGCAGAAAGTAAAATTAAGAATAAGAAAATGGAACATATAACAAAACAAATTCCCTAAGGCATAAGCGATTATGAGCTGGTTATCAAGGAAAACTATTATTATGTAGATAAGACTATGTATATAGAGAAGATAGAGCAATCGCCTCGTTTTCTCTTCCTCATTCGCCCCGACGCTTTGGCAAGAGTCTACTTCTTTCTATGCTGGCGGCTTACTACGACATCAATTATGCTGATCGTTTTGAGGAGCTCTTTGGCAATCAATATATTTTCAATCAGCCCACCAAAGACAGGGGTAAATACCTTATTCTAAGTTTCAACTTCTCATTGATAGATGCAGACCCTAAATTGGTGAAAGCCTCGTTTGAAGAACATTGCACAGAACAATGTAGTATTTTTGTTGATAATTATGAGCATCTTTTTTCTACAAATTTTAGAGAAGAGTACCATAAACGGATTAGTGTGGGTGCTCAGCTTCAATACCTCGCCCATTCGGCTTCGTACAACAAGCTCTCCATCTACATCCTTATCGACGAATACGATAAATTTACCAGCACCATACTAGCCTCGCATGGCAAGAAGCTATACAAGGACATGACCCATGGTGCAGGATTTTATAGCTCCTTTTTTTCTGTACTAAAAGGAATGACCACAGGTAATTCCGCTGCCGTACAGTAGAAGAAATAATAGATGCCACTGGGCAGACCATCACGGCAATAAAGAGAGCCTTCCCTGCCGAAGAACTTACCGACACCTCCAACTTCAAATCGCTGCTTTTTTATTTTGGACTGCTCAGCATTGCCGGCACCTTTAGGGGCAAGGCGGTTTTGCGCGTCCCCAATCTGGTAGTCCGCGATCAGCTATTTCGCTATTTGATAGAAGGCTACAAAGGTCGATTTGACAAGTCCATAGACATTGACGACATCGAAGAGGCGATGGAAAATATGGCATACCAAGGAGAGTGGAAGCCTGTGTTTGAGCTCTTTGGCAAGCGTCTTGGCGATGCCAGTGTAGTTCGCGAATTTATCGAAGGCGAAGC
>BHEP01000104.1 GCA_003851245.1 Bacteroidales bacterium
AGACTCCGAAAGAAGAATACAACAGAGCGGCATAAATCGAGAATAAATTTTTCGAGCTCGAAGGGTCGGCTCCAAATTTATTTCCCGATTTATTCCCAGACGAATGAGGAAACAAAAACTATCTTAAGTCGAGTAGATTTCTGTCTTGACAATGGGGAGTATCATACATACAATAAATTATTTTCATAAGTATAAATTATTTATATCCAGGATTTTCTGTAAGCTTGGGATTTTTGCTAATTTTATCAGGCATTATTGGCAAATAATAATGCTGCTTTAGAAACTTCCTAGAGCCAGTCATATTGCCTGCGGCAAAAGATTCGTAAACATAATCAGAAATTCTAAAATCGTAAAACGCATAAACCGAATGTATATCTTTAGCGATTTCTTTTTCTGCAATCCTCCATCTTCTAATATCATAATAACGATGCTCTTCAAAAGCAAGCTCTACCTTTCGCTCATTTATAATCTGCGCCATATTGACAGAGGTCAAAACTTGTAAGCCTGCTCTTTGCCTAACCTCATTTAAAGCATCAGTAGCTATGCTATTTTTGTCTAGTTTAAAAGCGGCTTCAGCCTTATTGAGTAATATTTCGGCATATCTAAATACAGCATAATCGGTACCACCTTCCCCTATAAGAGGCACTTCAACAGTTGGATCCAGATATTTGAGAACAGAAAATCCAGTTGCTAAGTTTTCGGAAAAATTAGCTCCTTGCTGCGCCATACCTTTATAGTCTTTATTTCTATCTATCATTTTTACTTCTTGTCCATTTATTTCATCAATAACCCCCTTGTATGATTTGATTTCAGCCCCTCTCCAGACTCTTCCATTCCACAGAACAGAGGCATGCAATCGTGGGTCTTTTTTTTGTAAAAGAGTGTTTAGATTACCCTTAGCATTTACAAAATCAACAACTGGATCTGAATGATCAAGCATCTCGTAAGAATTGATCATTTCAGCAGAAATTGCCATTGTCACCTTTTGCTTGGTTTGGTACCAATCATAGCTATGTCCAGCTATTTTGGGAACATATTTTTTCCAAAATATTACTTCGGGGTTGCTTTGGTTATCCAAGAAAATATTTTGATAGTTAGCAGCCCTATCAGCATATTTATCATAAAGATTAAACTTTCCAGACTCTATTATTTTATCTGAAGCCTCCATTGATTGTGTATAATATATTTTAGCTTTGTTAGAAGGTATACCAACTCTCCCATTAGGATCAATTATGGGAGAACCATTTTCCGCAATTGATGCCGCATATATTGCTGCCCTAGAAAGAAGTGATAAAGCAACAAATTTGGTGATTCGTCCCTCATCTATATTGTAGAAAAAATCGGGTAAACCGTTTGCTGCCTCTTGACATTCAGAGATAATAAAATCATAAACCTCTTCTTCAGTATTACGAAGCACAAACAGGGCATCTCCTTCATTAATGTTTTGAACTTTAGTAATCAGAGGTATACCTCCATATCTTTTTACCATCTCAAAATAGGCATAAGCTCTTAGAAATCGAACTTCAGAAGCTCTTGTTGCAAGAAATTCAGACTCTAAGGTGCTTTGAGAGTAATTTTCTAGGAAGAAATTAATTCGTCTTATTAGTTCATAATCCCAATATTGATTGAAATCATTACTAGCAGTCAAAACGCCTCTATTGATAGAGTGTGTACCAGAATGCGGCATGCCATTGATTGCTTCGTCACTAGTGGTTATCAAAGAGACAGATTCTCCATCATTCAAAATTCCTCCAAAGCGACTCGATGAGTAAAGATTAACCACATAGGCATCTACCAATTTGCTCGAAGTCCATAGATCTTTATCTCCAAAAATATCTTGTGGCTTTTTGTCTAATATGTCATCAACACAAGAAGTAGCTAAAAAACAAATGCTAGACAAAAAGATAATTATTGTTTTTATATTAATATTCATATTGTTATTTTTATGATATGTTATACACACTAATTTATATAGAATAAAGACTACAATTCCAGAGTGAAGCCAAAACTCATCGTTTTTTGCACAGGATACCTCCATCCTCTATCTCCTTTTGACACTTCAGGATCAATAATATCCACATTATCAAAAGTTAGAAAATTCATTCCGGCAACAAAAAAACGAAGTCCTGATATTTTTGTTTTTAGCAACAAAGACTTTGGAAGCGAATAGCCAAACTCAATGTTTTTTAACCGCACATAAGTTGCATCTTGAATCCAAAAATCAGATTCTTTATCATTGTTTGATGAATTATCAAAAGACATGCGAGGCATTGATCCATTTGGATTTTTTTCGGGATGAAAACGATCCATAAAACCTGTATGAGGAGTTGCTGTATCTAAAAAAGGTCTCCGTAAATCCCCTCCATACATGGTATTAACTATTCCTGCACCTTGCCAAAGCATATTAAAATCAAAACCCTTACTTTGCAAACTTACTTTCAGACCAAACATCAACTCAGGAATATCACTTCGTCCTATTTCTTTCACATCACTACTGGTCAGTATGTTATCGCCATCCAAATCTTTATATCTAATATCTCCAGGACTAATCGTTTTATTGCCTTGTCCGTCTTGGTCTACAGGCCAATTGTCAATTTCCTCTTGCGATCGAAATAAGCCTTCAGACTTATAGCCAAACCACCTGTTTCTCCACTGATTGGATTGCTGCAATCTATATTTTTCATTCTCATCTTTGAAGACAGGTTCGTCATAGTGATTCCACTTTGATCTAGTCCACGAAACATTTCCTTCCACGGAGTAGCGAATTCCTTTTTCAAATCCAACATGACCTAGAGTCAATTCAAAACCCCTATCATCGTAACTGTTTATATTCATTTGAGGAAGACTTGCTCCAAAAGTATTTGGCAATGAGCCTGATTTAGAACCAAAAACATCACTCACCTTCCGATAAAACACATCAACTTCTCCATACAATTTTCTATTCCAAAAAGAATAATCGGTTCCAAGATTGTAAGTCTTTGTTTTTTCCCAAGTTATATAAGGATTATTGAGTCCCCTCGTTGCAAGTCCATCAAACACTGTTTGATTAGTGCCAAACACGTAAGATCCATTTTTAGAATATCCATTTAGATATTGGTATCTATTTATTTCATTATTGTTGTCATTTCCTGCCATTCCAAACGAGGTTCTTAATTTAAACATATCTAAATTGCGATAGCCCTTAAGAAAATTTTCCTCAGACAGCCTCCATCCCAAAGATATTCCAGGAAAAGTTCCATAGCGTTTGTCGTTAGCAAACTTACCTGATCCATCTATTCGCACAAGAGCTTCAGCTAAATATTTTTGCTTGTAAGCATAATTAACTCTTCCTACCCACGAAACCCTTCCTTCTTCGAATGCGCCTCCATCATTTTTTTGTGAAGTGGGATCGCCAGCGGGCAATTGTTCGACTTCATTACTTAAAAAGCCCCTACGTTCAGCTTTAAAGTTATTGCTATTGAATACATTATATTCAAACAATGCGAGTGCTGACAAATCATGCGCCTCACCAAATTTTCTATTAAAATTTAAGGATACCTGTGGTGTTGATTTTATGTCTCTCCAATATTGCTCTCTCAAAGCTGCTGGATATTCTCTTTGTTTTGTATAAATATCTGTGTCGTAGTTGTAGTCGTAAATAGCAAAGCCTCTATCAAATTGTTTTTCATACGTATTATCTATCCTATAATTAAAAAATGCTTTGGCAGAAAGACCTTGCAGAAAGGTAAAGTCATAATTTAATGTGATGGCAGGAAGTACAGAATATTCATCTTTCTTTTTATAACCTCTAAAGTCTTTTCTTGTAGAGAAGACTGTGGAAGCCCACTCTCCATGATAAGTTGACTTAGGAGCATAGTTATGATTGGGCCAATATGCAGGATCTGTAGGTCTAGCAATAAAAATATTAGCATGCGTATCCCACATACTCAAGGCGGGTACATCCGTTTTATTCCAAATTCCTGACAAATCAAACTGCAAAGAAAGGTTTTCAAAAAGCTGAATGTCCAAATTTGATCGTACTTGGTAACGATTTATTTGTTGATCATTTGATCGTAACAAACCTGCCTGATGCATGTGTCCTGCGGCAACATAATATTTCACTTTCTCATTTCCCCCTCTAAGATTAAGGTTATACTGCTGCATTGGGGCCTTGTTTTTGAATGTTTCGCCATACCAATCAGTTCCGCCTTCCCTCTGATATTTTTCAATTTGCTCCTGGGTATATTTACGTTCAGGTACGCCAGAATTCTCCGAAGCTTCATTCCACAACATGATAAAATCATTTACATTTACCAGTTTTATAGGTCGTATTGATGATTGCCAAGAAAAAGTTGAACTAAAAGAGAGCTCCGATTTTCCAGCAATCCCTCTCTTGGTTTTTATTAAGATGACCCCATTTCCTGCTCTTGCCCCATAAATAGATGCAGAAGCATCTTTTAAGATGGAAAGACTTTCAATGTCATTGGGGTCCATTTTTTGGAAATCTCTAACTTCAACACCATCTACAATAACCAGTGGTGAGTCAAAACCTCTAATTGTAAGCTGTGCATTGTCGGAGCCGGGCTCTCCACTTCTGTTATAGGCAATCAATCCTGGCAAACGACCAGTTAAGGCACTCCCTAAATTAGACGTTGCAACCTTGCTTATTTCGTCGCCCTTAATGGCCGCAATTGAGCCTGTAACAGAACTCTTTCTTTGCGTTCCGTATCCCACGACCACCACTTCGTCCAATGTTTGTGCATCTTCTTTTAGCACCAAACGAACTCTCTCTTTGCCTTCTGTCGAAAACTCTTGTGCATTGTAACCAATATAAGAGATAGTGATCTTTGCTCCTTCCGCAACATTCAGCTCAAACTTCCCATCCAAATCGGTCACGGTGC
>BHEP01000105.1 GCA_003851245.1 Bacteroidales bacterium
GTATCAATCCCGCAACGATAAAAGGAGCTCGTAGATAGCAGGCAAGCCCATCAATGTAAATCAAATACTTAAAAGCATACGAACATTTATAGGATCTAGCCTTGTGAAGGAGTATAAATTCATACATTCTTACGATGGCTTGTACTCTAAATTGGATGAAATAGAAGAGTGTGGAGAAGGCGGGGCCAAATTTAATTCCACAAAAATGACTTATGGAAATGGAAATGCCAAACCATTCAAAAAAGATCTTTTTCTTTTAAGTCCTAATAGAGAAGGCTACCTACCAAGATATGCCGATTTTAATGGAGATGGAATGACAGATTTTATCTCATATCCCATCAAATCGTCTTATTGTATATAATAATCGAAAAGTGAACAGGTATAATAATTGAAAAGTGAACTCTGGAGAAGGATTTAAAAGAGATTTAGCCCTGATGAATGTCAATGATTTTAATGGTGATGGTTGTTCTGAATTGTTTTTAGGGCTGTATAATGATGCCTATTATTTAACACATTTAGAGGATAAAAATAATTTATTACTGACTACGCTTCAAGATGGCATGGATGTTGTCGAAAGCTTTACTTATGAACCTATTAGCAAGCTATCTGTCTATAAAGAGTCTGCCGAAAAGGTTAATTTCCCAATGCTCAAGGTAAAATTTCCGCTATATCTAGTTTTTCTTATGGAAAAATATGCTGGAGCATACCGTGAATATACCACCTATCAATACCAAGATGCAATGATTCACAGGCAAGGAAAAGGCTTTATGGGATTTAAAGAGATAAAAGAAACTAATATTTTAAAAAATCAAACAATAAAATCTAAGTATGGGTATAATAGCTCATACTATTATCCTTTTCTTAACGAACGAAAGCTCACAACGTATTCTGGTAGCGAACTCTCTACCACCTCCTTTGAGAATGCTTTCACATATATTTCCAATAATTCTATTTTCCCTTATGTGTCCAAACAAACCACAACAGATCATCTCAAGGGAACATTACAGACCTCTACTTTTAGCAATTTTGAATATGGAAGTCCCAAAACGGTTCAAATAAAATATGGAAATGATGTAACGCAAACCATCAACACTACATATAAGAATGTCAACACAGGAGGAAAATGGATACTGGGACAATTGCCCGAAACGATACAAAAAATTACAAGTCGTGCAGGTAGTTCGTGGACCGATAAACTTTCTTTTGCATACAACGACAAACACCAATTGCTCAAGCAAACAGCCTTCACCAACGATGGCACCAAACAAGTGGCTGAAAATACTTATTCCTACGATGGCTATGGAAATATTAAAACTGAATCAACTAAGGCTTACACCTCGCCCAATTTATTGACAAATAGCTATGAGTATTCTGCTGATGGAGTGTTTATTACCAAAACAACAGATCCTATAAATCTAAAAACCATCAATACCTACAATCAGCTGGGGCAGATTACGACTGTATATAGCGATAAAAATCGTGGGAATACGCAATATTTGTACAATACTATGGGAATGTTGGTTAAAATAAGTTCGCCCGATGGTAGTGTTAGCAATATTAGTGCTGCATGGAATTCCTCTGTTTACCAAGGAGTTTATAGCATTACTACCTCATCTACCGGCGCTCCAAGCACCATCGTTCATTACGATATGCTGGGAAGAGAATTGAGAAGTTCTACAATCCGCTTCGATGCACGCGAGCAAAATGTGGATACCAAATACGACCAAGCAGGACGCTTGCATCAGGTCTCTCTGCCTTTTTTTGGAAATCGGGCATCCTATTGGAGCACCTCGCTCTACGATAGCAACAATCGCCTAGCTTCTACAACACAAGCCTCTGGCAATACAAGCAAATATGCATATAGTAATAATACCATAAGTACTACTAAGGATGGGATTACCTCTACTCAGAGTTTTGATGCTCAGGGCAATATGATTTCATCTGCCGATCCTGCGGGCACAATCACCTACAACCTGCGTGCCGATGGGCAGTTCAGCAACATCACTTCTCCAGGAAATATTTCAAGCTCCTTTGGCTATGACCAATACGGGCGGCAAACGAGTATCACCGATCCCAGTGCAGGCTTCAAAACCTTTGTCTACGATGCCTCAGGAAATATAAGCAGCGAAACTGATGCCAATAATAGGCCTAAAACCTTTTTGTATGATGCCTACAACAGATTGACGAAAAAGACAGTGCCCGAAATGAATACTGTCTACTCTTACGATGCTTTTGGCGAAATTGTTTCGGAAGTCAGTAGCAATGGCACTTCTTCCACATACGGCTATGACCAATTGGGTCGATTGATACGGGTCCTTGAAAAAGGAACTGGCGGAAGGAGTCTTCAAAAAAACTATAGCTATGGGCAAGGCAATCTCTCGTCTGTGCTATACGCGGCCAATGGAGGCTTGATTACAAGCGAACACTACCAGTATCAAAATGGGCATTTGAATCAAATAAAACTCTCGGATGGCAGTATTATATGGAATTTAAATGCCTAAAACGAATTTGCACAAGCCACCAGTGCTTCCACTGGAGCTATTGAGCGCACTTACTCCTACGATAGCTATGGTTTTCCAACAGTAAGATCAGCCAAAGTTGGATCCAAGTTTATTCAAAATGAGGGAACGCTGTTTGATGCCCAAACAGGAAATCTCAGCAGACGGTACAATGATTTGGGAATTAAAGGAGATATTTTTTCATACGACAAGCTCAATCGCTTAATTGATGTAGCTGGAGGGGCAAGAGGAAGCAATATTCGCTACTCTAAAGACGCACTTACCTACAATGATTTGGGAAATATAACTTCCAAAAAGACAGTAGGAACTTTTTCCTACAATAACAGCAGCAAACCCTATGCCCTGACCAATGTAAGAGCAACTACAAACGCAGTTGCATCTATAGACCAACAACTTTTCTACACTTCTTTTGAGCGTCCTCATGGGATACTCGAGGGTAGGTATGAGGCTCTATGGACTTACAATGGACGAGGTGAAAGAGTGGAGATGAGCTTAAAAAAGAATGGGTACCAGGAATTGATTCGCTATTATTTGGGAAACAACTACGAATTTGAGGTTTTGGCAGGTTATACCAAAGAATATTTGTATCTTGGCGGCGATTATTATTCTGCACCAGCCGTTTTGATCAGAAATGCTGGTTCATGGACACTGCATTATATTTGTAGGGACTATTTGGGGAGCATCACCCAAATAACCAACCAGCAAGGAACGGTATTGCAAGAATTAAGTTACGATGCCTGGGGGCAATTGAGGAATCCAGTAACATTGAATGCCTATGGGCCAAGGACTCAAACGCTCATGCTTTTGAGCAGGGGCTATACAGGTCATGAGCATTTGAGTGAATTTGGCTTGATCAATATGAATGCCCGCCTGTACGATCCAGTATTGGGACGCTTTTTGAGTCCCGATCCTTATGTTCAGATGCCCGATTTTAGTCAGAATTTCAATCGGTATTCATATTGTTTGAACAACCCTTTGCGGTATGTAGATCAGGATGGCGAATGGATACATATCCTTATAGGTGCAGTTGTAGGAGGAGTAGGCAACCTTGCCTACAAGGCATTTACAGGGCAGATTAATGGTTGGGGCGATGGTTTTGCGGCCTTTGGCATCGGCGCAGTAGCAGGAGGGATTGGTGCGGCAACTGGTGGACTAGCCTTTGCAGCGGCAGGAGGTGCCGCCGCTGGTACTGGTGGTTTTATGGCAGGTGCAGCGGCAGGAGCAGCAGCTTCGGCAGTATCAATGCCCATACAAAGTGCGGGAAACAATATTGCCTTTGGCGATCCATTTATGTCGCCTCAAGATTATGTCTTGGGAGTTGCTGGTGGTGCATTTTTGGGAGGGTCTATAAACGGTGGAATCGCTGGGTATAATGGTAAAAATTTCTGGTCAGGCAATAACAGACTTGGAGGAAGTAATATGTTTTCTTTTACAAACTCCCCTAAGACCGAGCTCGGAAAGATGCCGACACTCAGTACAACCTAAAAAGCCAGAATTTTGGGAAAGTTGGGTGAAGATGCTGTAGGAATAACAAAGTCAAAAGAACAAATTACATCAATCACAAAAACAGCAGACTATAGAATTCCTGATAGGATAACAGCCACAACACTCGAAGAGGTTAAGAATGTAGGTCGCTTAAGCCTTACTAGGCAGCTAACTGATTTTCATTTATACTCTCAAAAAAAAGGCTTGCAAATGATACTATATACACGTCCTACAACTACGTTTACAGCTCCCCTGCAGCAGCTGATTGATAAAGGTGATATCATCGTAAAACCAATTATATTTAAATAATTATGATAGTAGATACAAAAAAAATACGAGAAGAAATTTTGAAAGCAGGCATTTCAATAGACAATATTTATGATCTTGTAAACACAAGAGAATCTTATGCCGAAGCAATACCTACTTTGATTTGTTTAATGAAAGAAGAGTTTGAAAATTTGAGAGAAAAAGAAGGAGTTGTGAGGGCCCTAACAGTAAAGGAAGCTATAGGGAAAGCTAATACTGTTCTAATAGAGGAGTACAATAAAACTCCCGAGAAATTTGGATTTTATCGTTGGGCGATTGGCAATGCGCTCCAAACATTAATAACGAAAGAAGATGTAGAAGATATATTATTGATAGTTGCAAATAAAGAGAATGGGGATTCAAGACAGATGTTTGTATTAGCCTTGGGGAAATTAAAAAAAATCAAATATGAAAATATTGAAAAAGTGGAAGATGCGCTAATCTCTTTGTTGGA
>BHEP01000106.1 GCA_003851245.1 Bacteroidales bacterium
CTTATCTGGGTTATCGCAACCAAGAATTGTCTATGGTAGGAAAATCTTCTTTGGATATACTGTTGGTTGAAGACACACAGGCTCTCGAGGAGGTGGTGGTAGTTGGCTATGGCACGCAAAAAAAAGCCACACTCACAGGAGCTGTGTCTTCAGTAGGAGGCGATGACGTTCTAAAAACTAAAAATGAAAGCATTGACAATATGCTTTCTGGAAAAATTCCTGGTGTGCGAGTAGTTCAAAAGTCGGGAGAGCCTGGTTCATTCAACTCTGACTTTCAGATTAGAGGAATGGGCAACCCCCTAATTATCATCGATGGAGTGCCCCGAGAAAATATGAGCCGACTAGACCCAAATGAAATAGAAAGTATATCGGTGTTAAAAGACGCATCAGCCGCCATCTACGGAGTGCGTGCCGCCAATGGAGTCGTATTGATTACCACAAAAAAAGGAAAAACGGGCAAGACTCAGTTCGAATACGCTGGATCTATGGGCTGGCAAACGGCATCTGGCTTACCCGAAACAGGAAACGCTTGGCAATACATGACACTGATGAACGAAAATGCACGAAACAACGGAAGAGGACTCATGTATTCCCTCTCTGAAATCGAAGCATATAAAAATGGAGACAAATCGGGAACCGACTGGGGCACACTGGCCATTGATAAAAATGCCCCACAAACCCAACACAGCCTAAGTGCGTCGGGTGGAAACGATAAAATGGATTATTTTCTAAACCTAGGCTATCTCAACCAAGAAGGATTTTGGAAAAGTGGTGACCTCAACTACGATCGTTACAATTTCAGATCATCCGTAGGTGCTCAATTTACAAAAGATTTGCGTGCCGAAGTATCTATCAATGCTATGAAAGATACCAAAGACCAGCCATACAACGATGCTTGGCTCATATATAAATCAATATGGACCCAAGTTCCATTGTGGCCCGTGTATGCAAATAACAATCCCGACTACCCATTCAATGCAGCAGACGGTGCCCATCCATTGGCAATAACCAATTCTGATATAAGTGGCTACAAAAAATTCAACAACAAACTATTTCAAAGCAATTTTGATTTGTCTTATAATATTCCCTACCTATCTGGACTAACAGCAAAAGCCAAATATAGCTACGACTACAGTATGTGGGAAGCAAAAGAATTTAAAAAAGAATACGCTCTCTATACCTACGATGCAATAGCCGAGGATTATAATCCAAACAAGGTAAATTCGCCATCCGACCTTCGCCGTTCTTTTAGAGAATTACAAACCACGCTCTTGCAATTTTCCCTCAACTACAAGCAAACATTTGGAAAGCACAATATTGGAGCACTGGCTTTATACGAAGAAAGTACAACCAACATGGATAATTTCTATGCCAAACGACAATACAGCATGGATGCCGTAGACCAGCTCTTCGCTGGAAACTCGCTCAACCAAGAAGGTTCAATGAATAGCGGAGGCTTTTCTCCAAATACAAAACTGGCAAATCAAGACGGTGTATGGAAAATTGCAAACAAAGGTCTTGTAGGTCGATTAAACTATGATTACAGTTCAAAATACATTGCCGAAATAAGTTTTCGATACGATGGCTCTTCCAAGTTTGGTCCTGGTAATCGATGGGGATTCTTTCCTGCTACCTCCATGGGATGGCGTATGTCGGAAGAGAGTTTTATGCAAAACTCAGAAGCCCTATCATTTGTCAATAACATCAAATTAAGAGCATCTTATGGAAAAATGGGCGACGACAACTCATCAACCTACCAATTTGTATCTGGATATCGCTACCCTTCGGGAGGTACTATTTTTGATGGAGAATTTGTAAACGGAGCGTCATCAACAGGTATAGCCAATCCATATATCACTTGGTTTACTGCCAAACTGGCAAATATAGGACTAGATGTCGACTTGTGGAATGGCAAATTGGGAATGCAGTTGGATGTGTTTCGTAGGGATAGAGATGGTTTGTTGGCAACTCGAAGCCAAAGTCTTCCTGGTTCTGTTGGAGCAGCACTACCTCAGGAAAACCTAGAATCCGACCTAACAAAGGGGCTAGAGTTGGCCCTTACTCATAGAAATCAGGTTTTAGGTGTAAACTATCATTTTAGTGGAAATATATCGGTCTACCAAGCACAATGGAAAATTAAAGAAACATCCCTTAAAGGCAATTCGTATAGAAACTGGAGGGAAAATGAAAACCAACGCAACAAAGACATCTGGTGGGGATATGGATACCTTGACCACTTCCAAAACTATGATCAAATATACGGTTCTGCAATCCAAGACTCCAAGGGAAATTCAATATATAGACCTGGTGATTATGCCTACGAAGACTGGAATGGCGATGGTGTTATTGATGATCTAGATATTAGGCCCATTTCTACAAAAGGAGATCCCCGTATCAATTTTGGATTTACCATTGGAGGCGATTACAAGGGATTTGACTTGAATCTGCTTTTTCAGGGTGCAGCACAAAGTTATGTTAAATATCCCGAACAGCTAGAAAAACCCCTATATTGGGATAGAAATGGTTTGTCTATGTTTATGGACAGATGGCATCTTGCAGATCCAAGTGCAGACCCCCTATCTGCCAGCAGTCAGTGGGTAGCTGGATATTATCCATCACCCAACAATGGAGAAAACACCAATTACAGAGATTCCGAGCGTACGGTAGAAAATGCAAGCTACCTGAGAATGAAAAGTGCCGAAATAGGATATTCGCTCCCAAGATCTATTATCTCTAATCTTGGAATTTACAAGCTGAGAATCTATTTTAGTGGATATAATATGTTTACATTTACAGGTATTAAATACCTAGACCCCGAACATCCTAGCGATACTTATGGGTATTTATATCCCCTTACAAAGACTTACAATTTTGGGGTTAATCTCACTTTCTGATCAGTAATTGGCTTATACCTCATTTATAATAATAACGGGACTTCTATAAATTTAGAATTCCTAATAAACAAATCACAATGAAAACTAAGATATACAATAAAGTTTTTACAAATGCTCATAAGTCCATACTCCTTGTGTTGGCTTGTTTTTTTGCAAATGCTTGCAACGACCTTGATATTGCACCAATCAACATCATTCAAGACAAAGATATTTTTTCTTCCCAATCTGGTGTTAATTCATTCTTTGCTCGTCTTTACGAGGAATTGCCAATAGAAGACTTCAACTACAACAGAGATGGATATAATAAGTTTGAAAATTATCCAGCACTTGGCAATTTTACAGGCGAAATGGTAGCCACAATGTATAAGATGGAATGGGCTTCGCCCAATGGAAGCTGGTGGGGAGCTTGGAGATATGGACCAGTGAGAGATGTCAATAGTTTTATCGAAACGCTACCCAAGTATAAAAACCTATTTACGAGCCAACAATATGATGTTTGGATGAGTGAAGCATATTTTATACGAGCCTACAACTATTTTTCTATGATAAAGAGGTATGGCTCTATACCCATCATTGAGTCTGTTCAGAACTACCCCCAACAAAGCATAAGCGATTTGCAAGTTCCAAGAAACTCAGAGCTTGAGGGATATCTTTTCATTGAAAAAGACCTAAATGAAGCCATCAAACACCTACCTGAAAAATCGAGACAAGAGGGAAGAGCAAATAAACTCGTAGCCCAAGCACTTAAATCTAGAGTGTTGCTCTATGCTGCTTCTATCGCACAGCATGCAAGCATGCAAATGGACGGATTGCTTGGACTAGATATTGCTCTTGCAAAAGATCTTTATACTAGGTCTTGGGAAGCATCCGTGGCTCTTGAGGGTCACTACGATTTATACAACGAATATGCCGATAAGACAGAAAATTATTGGCGGCTTTTCTTAGACCCCAAAAGCAAAGAAACCATATTTGGAAGGCATTATAAATTTCCAGAAAAGACCCATTCTTTCGATCTTCTACACATTCCCTATCAGATGAGAAGTGCAGAAGGTTATTCCAGTACATTTAATCCAACACTCGAATTTGTAGAATTGTTTGAAGACACAAATGGAGCTACAGGGCTAAGCATAAACGACATAGAAGGACGGCCCATACGATTTGACAATACGATTGATCTGTTTGAAAATGCAGAACCTAGACTAAGAGCTTCTGTAATTTTTCCTGGCGATGTATTCAAAAATGAAAGTATTGAGATTCAAAAGGGTTTGTACGAGTCTTATCCGAATGGTGTGCTACACACATCAACCAATTCTAACGATCTCTTTCAGGGAAAGCGAATAATAGGAAAAAGTGGGATGGGGCACCAAGAGATGACCTGCACTGGATTTCTAATAAGAAAATACCAAAATCCCGACATCGACCAAGCCAATGTACGATCATGGAGATCCGAGCAAAACTACATAGATTTTAGATATGCCGAAATACTTCTCAATAGGGCAGAAGCTGCATTTCAAATCGACAAGAAAGATGATGCCCTAATTCAAATCAATAGAATCAGACAAAGAGCTGGCGCAAATATCTTGAATGAAGCACAATTGACAGAAAAATCAATCCAAAAAGAACGCCGAATGGAGTTGGCTTTCGAAAATCATACCTACTGGGATTTTCGCCGTTGGAGATTATTCGACAAAGAAGTAAATAATACCCAATATACTGCTCTTTGTCCATACTATATTTTTAACGAAAATAAGTATATCTTTGTCAAGGAAAAAGTTGGACCAAGTTATACTTTCGATGTGAAGCTCAATTACCTCATGATTCCAAAT
>BHEP01000107.1 GCA_003851245.1 Bacteroidales bacterium
AAAGTAAACAAAAAAATTAAATATTATATATTTTTTAAGAATAATTATAAAAGGGTATTATATTCTGCTAGAATCCCTGTAAAACCACTATAAAAACGAGTAAAATAGATTTAAAAAAATAAAAAATAGATTTTTTAAATCCTTTTGTCGTTCTGGGTGCATCACAAAACAGCTTTTAAGAATTTTTTAAGAATTTTTTGGGCGTTACCACAAGGGTCGGGCTTTCCGTTCCAATCTTTTGTTTTTTTAAGAAAAACAAAAGGATTTCCACTTCAATCCCTAACGCGAATCCCCTATATATAGATTAATTATTTTTGAAAAATACTATTTATGGTTCCTTATTTCCATACAGGATTTTTGTTTTTCTCTTCAATCTAAAGCGACATGTATTTTGTGCTTTGGCAGGAGTGATGCTGTAGAATTTGACCTAAAAAATTTTCTTTCCTATCTTGTTCTAAGCAGGTTTATGAAGCCATTAATAAATTTTAAAAGGAGGAGAAAAAGTGTTTTTGCTATAGCCTTGGGACATAATTAAAATCCCATTAGCTTGTTTTTCCTCCCAGAGTGTTTTGTCTTTATATAATGTATAGGCTTTAATTGGCAATTTCTTCGTTGGAAAGGGCAATAAAACCGGGCCATTCTAAAATTACATTCATCCCTTCTGCTCCAATGTGTGTGGTAATCGAGGGCGTTCCTGCCCAAATAGCATCAATAAATTTTCCTTTTACTCCAGCTCCAAAAGTAATAGGAGATAGTAAAACACGAGCTTTAGCAAGTTCTTCCAATACATTTTATGCTCTGCCACAAACTAAAAAACCTTCTTTTTCATTGTGTAATTCCGTAACTTTTTGGGAACAATAGGCACCGTAAATGCGAATAGTAAGTTTTTCTTTTGCCCTAATTAAAGGCCAAATAGTATTTTTTAATAGCAAAACAGTTTGCCAATTTGGCTAGTTGAGCTGAAGTCGAAGATACGGCAACGGCAGATAAAAGCGGCAGTAAAGGTCAATAGCGAGCTGTTGATGCTCTATTGGGAGATGGGCGAAGATATTGTCGAAAAGCAGTTAGATGTGGTGTGGGGGACAGGTTTTTTTGCACAGCTTAGTCGGGATCTTCAAAATAATTTTCCAGATATGCAGGGGTTCTCAATCTCAAATTTGAGGTACATAAAACGGTTCTATTCATTTCATAATCAGACGAATACAATTCTGCACCAAGTTGGTGGCGAATTGGAAAGCCCCATTTTCAACATCCCATGGCGACATCATGTCGAGATTATTACCAAGTGCAAATCGGTGGTAGAGGCTCTCTTTTGTTGCTCCCAAACGATAGAGAATGGGTGGAGTCGCGCTGTGCCGATGAGCGAATTGGCACAGCAAACGTTGAAAGATCCCTATAATTTCGACTTCCTCACCATGCGTAAAGACTATACCGAGCGTGAGTTGGAGCCGGCATTGACACAGCATATTACCAACTTTTTGTTGGAATTGGGCAAGGGATTTGCCTTTGTGGGTAGGCAGGTGCGGATAGAGGTGGCTGGCGATGAGTTGAAGATAGACGATTTTAAGCCCTACTATTTGGGGCAGCTTGGGTTCTATGTCTCGGCGGTCAATCATCAGCTAAAACAGGCGGACGACAAAGCCACGATTGGCTTGTTGATATGTAAAACCAAAAACAATGTGGTGGTAGAGTATGCCTTAGAGAGTTCAAACCAACCTATTGGCATATCGGCTTACGAGCTAACCAAGTTTATTGAGCAAGAGTTCAAAGGGACACTGCCGAGCATAGGCGAAATTGAGGCCGAATTAAACACATGCGAGTGATGAGGAGATACCAAAAATACAAACTTTCGGGAGTTGATTGCTTGGGAGATATTCCGGAGCATTGGGATGGTCTGTGATTCAAAAACGCAGCAAATTTAATACTAGTAAAAAGCAATGACAATGAAATAAAGGTTGGGTTGGAAAACATTGAGAGCCAAACAGCAAAATACATATATACAGACAGTAATTTTGAAGGCGATGGAATAGCATTTAAAAAAGATGATATTCTGTATGGAAAATTAAGACCCTATTTATGTAAGGTTTGGCTTGCTGAGTTTAATGGTTCAGCGGTAGGCGATTTTTTTGTATTTAGATGCAATTTGTGTGTTACCTGTAATTATTTCAAGTATTTTCTATTATCACATAACTTCACTGATGTTTCTAATGGAGCTACGTATGGAACGAAAATGCCTCGTGTGGGATGGGAGTTTTTATCAAATCTCATGATCTTCTTACTTCCCAAATCAGAACAAGCCGCTATTGCTGCTTTTTTGGACGAAAAGTGCGAATTGATTGAGCAGACTATCAAAAGCCGTAAAAAACAAATAGAACTATTCAAGCAAGAGAAGCAGACAATCATTGGTGAAGCCGCAACACGAGGCGTAGATAAAAACTTAAGCCTCAAGCCATCGGGCGTGGAATGGTTAGGCGATATTCCTGAGCATTGGGTCGTTTGGAAAATTAGTCGGGCTTTTAGATTAATTGGTAGTGGTACGACTCCAAGGTCTGGTTTACCTGAGTATTATGAAAATGGTACAGAGGCGTGGATTAATACTGGCGACTTAAACGATAATAATCTATACGATTTGTTCTCGAAGAATAACAGTCAAAGCACTGCAAGACCACTCAACACCTGCGCAGGAAGTGGCTAAGTCGAATGATATTAAGAATATTATTATAGGAAAATCAGATGTCGGAGCTTGAACGAATATTGGCTAAAATGGTGGAGGCTCCCGAGGGTTTTGCGGAGAAAATCCCGAATATCGAAAAAGGCATCTACAAGGAGCTGCTCAGTCTAGTCCAGGAGCTTAAGACCGACAGCTCAGGCAGAGTGATTGCTTCTGTAGAGAATATAAAAAAAGTGAGTGCACTCAAATTGAAACTCAATCAAATTGTGCTTTCAAAAGAATATCTTACTTCCGTGAAAGGTTTTGGTGAGGAGTTTTAAAAAATAGCAACTCTACAAAGCACGTACTTCAATACGCCTAAAAAAAACCTATCAAAAACCATCACAGACGTGTCGCTAAACTACACGGTGGAACACCTTGTAGGGGATGGATACTCCACGACAGTAGTCGTAAAAATAAGAGACACTCTTCTTTCTTCTGTTACTGCTGGAGGTATGTTCAACGACCTTGTAGAGGGCTTGAGGAGTCAAATAATAGGCGAGGGCGGCAAAGAGGGGGTGTTGGGCATGAAAGAAGATACGGATGCAGATAATTTCTTTATACGATGCGGAGGCTGGAACTGCAACCATATCCTTACTCCCGTATCTGTCGAAAAAGTCCCCTTGGGGATAAGGCAAAGAATTTACGGGGCTCAGGAAAAGAAGAGTTTTCAAATAGTTGAGGAAAAAATAGACGTTCAAAAAGGCAAAAGTATGTCTTTTGAAGAAGCGAACGAATTGAAAGGAAATCCTCTATACAAAACAGGAAGAGAAGGGTACAGCATAAATTGCCAATCTTGCGTTGTAGCTAATGAATTGCGCCGGAGAGGATTCGACGTACAAGCTCAAGAAAACACAGGGGTAGGATCAAGCCCTAACAAACTGGCAAGAGATACGGAATTGGCTTGGGTAGACCCTGTTACTAAGAGTAAGCCCATTTCTAAAACAGCAGGGGGCTCTTATATAGAAGGTGGTAAAATAAAAAATAAAACTCTCAAGATGTTGAATACTGAACTTAAGCAATTGCTAAAAGAAGAAGGGAGGTATAACATAAAAATGTTATGGAAAAAAAACATCGGTAGGGGGTGACACATAGTGTCAGCTGAAACGAAAGCTAATGGAGAAGTTGTGGTGTACGATCCCCAAACGGGGAGCATAGTAGATTTTGAAAAAGATTGGGGTAAAAGGATAAGACTAGATCACGGTGTAAAAATTTTAAGAGTAGACGAATTGGAGATAAACGCAGAAATTATAGCAGAAGTAGTCAAAAAGTCGGAGGAAACATCTTCTTAGGCGAGGAGTATTTCTACAAAAGAAGATTCTTCTTTTTTTGTTGCAAAAGAGGCCTTTCCTGAACTATCTACAACGATGAAGATAGGGTGACCCACGCAAGGGAGGTCTTCCCGATCCCAATACGACATGTAGGCCAAGAATATTTCGCATCCTCTCCAAAAGCATTTGAACTCAACCGCATCAAATGTTTGGCTGTTAGCTAAAATTTTAGCACTTTCTTTTTTAGCAGGATCATTTTTTTTTGACATGTTTTATGAATTTTGAAAAAAAGTAATATCCTAATGGACTCTACAAAAATAATCTACAAAAATAATCTTTATTTTTAATATCCCGCTTTTTCCTCAAAAAATAATTTTTTATTTAATCTAAATGCTTATATTCGTGCCTTATTAACTAATTTTAAATAAATTCGGCTTAATGTTCAAAACTGAGGATGAAAGTGACATAATCAATTGATTTTTATATATTTACATCATTTATATGAAAACAGTTAAAAATATGCTTTTATTGTGGTTCAAGACACACAGTAAAGA
>BHEP01000108.1 GCA_003851245.1 Bacteroidales bacterium
ACTTTAGCAGCGTACAAAGTTAACGAAAAACATATTATTTTCTACATGCTGGATTAACATTTTTTTTAAAAAACACCTTAATTCAGCAAGTAAGTTGCTGAATTAAGGTGAAATATTTTATTTAATTTCTGCTATAATAACATTGCGCGAGGCTACAGCTTGATTGCCTGCAGCATCCAAACAGTATATCACAAAGTGATACTTACCTCCGCTAATAGTTCTGCCCTTATCATCTACCATTGGTATAGATATTTCGTCGTGGTGCACATTGGCCTCTTTTTGCCCTGCAATATCGGTCCATTCTTTGCTGAATGAAAAAGCAATACTGTGTTCGTCGCTCTTCGTATTTGCCGATTTATGCTCATGATTGTCGAAATTATTATGAATATCGATTTTATATGATGCCAATTTTTCGTTGTCAGTAAGTGTGCATTCGAGATGCACATTCTTACCGATTATTAGGGTATCGCCTTCTAGGGGCTCAAAGTTTGAAATTACAGGCTTTTCGTTGTCGCCACTTTCGCAAGAATAAATAACTAAGCCAAGACTAATGGCAGCTGCCATCATAAACATTTTTTTTGTACTTTTCATTTTGTTTTGATTGAGTAATTAATTTAAAGAGGGCTTTTAAAAGGTATCCTTATAAACGCCCTTATATTTCGCCCAGGTTCTGGGATGTTTAACTTTCTATAAAAATTTAGATGATTTAGATATAAAGTATCGAATATATTATCTATTTGGATACTAGCCTGAATTTTACATTTATTATAAATTTTATATTCTGCACTTGCTGATATATTAAATAGTTGCGTACCAGGCGTTTTATCTTCCGCTTGAGATATCCTGTTTTGAGCAGCATATAGGCCATGAGATACAGCAAATCGATAGAGGCTTATTTTTCTATGTGCCTGAGAATGTTCGTAAGCAAGTTCACTTCTGAGGGTGAAGGGAGGAGTAAAAGGCAGGGCGTAGTGTGTATCTAAATTTTGATTGAAAACATATTCAGCAATGGAAGTAAGCGACAATCGCTTACTAATAGCATATCTCAAAAATAATTCTCCTCCTGTGGCAACGACCTTATTTTGCTGATATGCGTATATTTGCCCCCCGTGGGGAAGCATAGAAAATTGTTTTGAGGGCTGCAAATAAATAAAATTGTTGAAGTAGTTGACAAAGGGCGAGAGCTCTATTTTCCAAATTCTGTCTTTGTCATATTTAAAACCCATATCAATAGAATAGCCCTGTTCGGCATTCAAGTTAGGATTGCCCTGCTCGTGTCTAAACGCGGCATGGTGTATACCATTTGCAGCCAATTCTACTGCCGTTGGAAAGCGAAAGCTCTTGCCTAAGGTGGCATACCACTCCTTATTTCTACTGGGTTTATACACAATTCCCCAGGCTCCCGAAAAACTCCCTAGACGGCGTCGTACCGCGTATGCCCTATTGGCATAAGCCTCAATCTCTTTGTCGCTGGCGTTGTTGTTTCTTAGTTCTTCTGCTAAAATATGGTCGTAGGATCCTGAAATATTTGTTTTCACAATATCATAACGCAGGCCTCCATTGAATGTTATCTCCTTGTTGAGCAGATAAGTATTTGCAAAAAAGACCCCTCCTGTAATTTGCTTGAAACTAGGAAGAAAGAAGCTATATCCAGCCACCTCATTTTGTTGGTATTCACTAGAAAGGCCTATAGTTTTTTTCCATGCCTCTTCTTCGTCTATATGCAAGCGGGTATTTATGGAGTATGTTTTTAAGTTAAAATCAAGCTCTAAGTTGGGATCAACTTTAGGAGCACTTGCATGGCTGTAATGTGTATGAAAATAAGAATTTTCTTCCCTCCTATTTTCCTGATAGCCAGCATTTATAAGCAATCTGCCTATGGGCATAGACCAGTCAATATTATTTGTTAGCGTAAAATGATTTGTTCTTGTATATGGCATTTCAATATTTCTGTTTGAGCCATCATCAATAAGTTTGGACGGATCAGGAAATCCATGAGCTCCAGCAAAAAAACCGTGCTTGCTGTATATATTACTAATATTGACAGCCATTTTGAAGCTCTCGCCCCAATAGCCAAGGGTAGTAGAGATATTATTGCCCTTGCCAGCAGTATTTTTGAGCCTTTGACCTTCTATTTTTAGTTTGTATGAAAGGTATTCAAACTCATCTGTGGGCACTTTGTAGTCCCCATATTCCTCATAACTAGCCATTGCCTTGAAATACCATTCTGTTTTGCGATATTCTGTAAGAATTGCACTACCATACAAACCATTGTTGCTGCCCACCCACGAATTGACTTCTCCTGCAAATGTGTTTTTTTCTTTGGGGCGGCTTGGCAATATCTCTATTGCTCCCGCAATGGCATCCGAGCCAAACTGCAGGGAACTGGCTCCCTTATAAACTATGGCCCTCTCCATATCATGGGCGTTTATTTCTAGTCCGTGGTCAGCACCCCACTGCTGGTCTTGCACATTGATGCCCCTATTGACTACGGCTATACGATTGAAGCCCAGGCCTCTAAGAATTGGTTTGGACACATTAGATCCAATATCTACTGTGCTCATGCCTGGCAGGCTTGACAGGAGTTTGGAAAAATTGGTGCTTGCCTGCTTGGATACTATCGAAGATCCCTCGGCATATAGCTGATTGTAAGCGCCTTTTTTATAAGATTCCTGTATCGTCACCTCACCTAAGAGTATAGACGATGTTTTGAGATTGTTGTTTACCACAAGGTCTGACATAAGCATAATATCTGTGGTGTCAGACATGTATCCAAAAGAACTGACAATTAATCTGCTATTGCCTTTTGGGATGTTGGGCAAAAAATATTTTCCTCCTACATCAGTAAAAGATCCTATGTGGCTACCAAATAAAGAAACGCTTACGCTCTCTATGGGTATACCAGTTTTACTGTCCCTTATAATTCCCGATATGGAATAATCATCTTTGGCTATAAGACCAGTGAAATTTAGCATAAAAGCGAATGCCAACAAACTTAATTTCATTTTATAGCACCTTCACAAGTGGAGCATGTACCCTCCAAAAGGACCAGCGTGGAATCAACAGAAAATCCTTGAGGCAAACTAGATGGGGTGTTTATCTGTGCTTCAAGACACAGCACTTCGTCGCACCTGGTGCAATGAAAATGTGGGTGACCTGCCTCAGATAGGGCTTCTTTGCTAAGGGCATATTTTACTGTAGAATCGTGCAAGACAACCCTATGTAAGATTTTGTTTTCTTCTAGGGTCTTTAACGAACGATAAAAAGTAACCCTATCGAAAATATCAGGCAAAAACTGCTTGATTTCATGCTCTGAAAGCGCAGAGTCTTGTTCTAACAATACACTTATTATAAGTTTGCGACAAGCTGTATTTTTTAACTTATGGCGCTTTAATATTTCTTCTGCATTCATATTACAACTTTGATTCAAATGAAACGGCGTTGCAAATGTAGTGTTATTTCATTAGAATTTGTTGTTTTTGTCTTTTTTTTTACGGAAAAATACAAAATACTCAGAGTATAATTGTACGCTAAGTATATAATTTATGCAGTAAAAAGAAAGGCTTATATATAATAATCGAAAAGTGAACAGGTATAATAATTGAAAAGTGAACAGCTCTTTTTTCTTTTTTAGTTTCTCTGGGCCTGCCGCCTCTTTATGTAGTGTAGGCGTAGCCGAAACGAAATAAAGAGGCGGCAGGCTGGCACTTTGTTCTTCTTTCCGTCCTCTTTCTAATTTTAGTATTCTTTTCTTTGTCTT
>BHEP01000109.1 GCA_003851245.1 Bacteroidales bacterium
GACACACTCACATAATACTTGGTTTGTGCGCTTAGCATAGGGGTAGTAAAGTTGTCACTAGAACCTAGGGCTACTGCACTTGCATCTCTTGAGCCATACCAAGTAAATACAGGATTGATTACCTGTGGGGCAGAAGCTGTAAGGGTAGTATTTTCACCACTACAAATGCTTGCATCTTGAGCAATGATAAGAGCAGCACTAGAGCTAGGAGTAACATTTACAGTCACTTGTTTGCGTTGATAGGGTTTTCGCAATAATTATCGCCCGACACACTCACATAATAGCTACTCGTAGTGCTCAATACTGGTGTGGTGAAGCTGGCTCCAGACGTTCCAGAAGTAGCTGTTTGGTTGGTATACCAAGTAAATACAGGATTTACCACATCTGGGGCCGACGCCTGCAGATAGGCTTTCTCTCCATCACAAATATTTGCCCCATGTGCTGTTATCATAGCTTGTGTAGCGAATTGACCATTGGTAACATCAACAGGTGAACTCATATCGGAAGTGCAGGTGCCATCAGATACAGTAACAGTATAACTTCCCTCTTGACCTACATCGAGGGTTTTGGTAAGGGCATTATCGAGAGGGATATTGCTCTTGTACCATTGATAACTTACTCCGCCACTGTTGTTGGCAGTAAGCGTAACGGTAGACGAGGGACAGAATTTTACTGCACCACTGGGAGATATTGAGGGTGCTGTGGGAGCTGGTTTTATATCTACAGTTACATAAGCCGATCGATGATCTGTACCAAGGAATGTATTCCCTATTTTGTTGAGCCATACTGTATTTCGCAGCGTTCCATGGGTCTTTGATCTTGCAGTAATGACTAGTTCGGCACTAGCACCAGGTGCCAATGAGGGCAGCATCCAAGACAATTGATTCTGGGTATTGCTATAATTGCCAATATTTGTACCAGGCGTACTTGAAGCTGCAATAAACTCCCAGTCGGTGCCAAGGCTATCTATGAGTTCGATATCGTTTCTGACGACCGATTCATTATTTTTCACTTTTATCGTAAAAATGCTTATTCCACCCACACATCCAGAGAGGCTTTGTACGACTTTAGAGAGCTCTAGCGTCCCGAAAGCCTTGGTGTTGTTTGTCAAATCGCAATCACTAAATGCTCCTAAGGCAGGAAAGTTATTTCCGTCATCCATTATTCTTACAAAGAATTTGGATGGCATTTCTCCCGATATGGTATAAGTTTGAGTAATGGTCTTGGTTTGCCCAAGAGCAAGATCGCTTCCCAAAGTGGTGTTGCCTATGATATTTGCTTTTGTTATCTCGTTTTTGTAAAACTGAATAGGTATGGATCCCGAAGCGGGAACTTTTCCCTGATTGCCAAATTTGACGGAGATAGTTACTTGATTGCTCTGAGTTTGTACGCTGCCATCAACCACGAAAGGGTCGGGAGCAAGGTCGATAGGGCAGTAGGTAAGGGAGCTTACTGAGGGGGCTTGCATGGGACCTCCATTATAAAACTGCACTCTGTTGCCATTTTTCTCTTGGCAGGTTTGAGTGAAAGTAGTATTTACAGACAATACATTTTTAGGTATTGTAAGGTTTAAGTTGACATGCAAAGGGCTGTATAATTGTTGATTCCAAACATTTGGAGCAGAAGCCCATTTGGAGGCGGCTCCTTCAAAAACCATGACTTCGCCGTGGGTGCTTTTTCCTTGGGCATTTCCTGTGACTACAATGTTAGCACTTCCATCGCCAGTAACATCGGCTATAATTGGTAATTCTGAAGCTGTTTCAGAACCGCAAACGGAGGAAAATTTAGAAACTGGTACACTTCCGCTACCATCAAAAATGTGAATGTGCGTTTCGTCTCTATAAATGAGCTCTACCACACCATCTAAATTAAAATCAAAAAGTGTAAGTATGGTACCACCGCTACCATCAGTATGTGGCATTTCCCACTTTTTTGTGAACCCACTTCCTGTGTATGAATAAGCATATAAAGTTCCTCTACTACCACCTGTACTCTTGTCCGAATTTATACAAATTTCAGGATATTTTTTTCCATTAGTTATTATTCCATCAATATCACCAACAAAAGGAACTGAACGCTGCCCTGTCAATCCTGTAGCAACAACACCTAAATCTTGCCCAGTTGCAGGTGTCCAAACTTTTACAAAGCCAGGATTTGCATTGTATTGAGTATGAAAAACCAAGTCAACATTACCATCTTGATTAATATCGGCAGCCATATTGCTACCATCTTGATTGGGGATGTTTGGACATGTTTTCCAAAGAGTCGCTGTCGATCCATTGTATTTGTAAACATTTGTCCCTACTACTATTTCTGGAAGTCCATCTCCATCTAAATCAACGACTAAAGGAAGACATACATAACCAAAATTTATAGCTGTTCCTTTAAATGCCAAAGTAGCTTTTAAATTCCCATCGTAGTCAAAGATCAAATTGCCGACAACAAACTCAGGAGTTCCTACTCCATCTAAATTACTAACAACAGGAGATGTTCTTCCATCAAATCCAGTTTTTTTCCATCGTTGGGCAAATGTAATTGGTCTTACACCTGGCGCACTTGTTACTTCGTAAAGAAATATGCTGCCACTTTGTGCAGCTATAAACACTTCTCCTTTTCCATCTTCATTTCCATCAAGAAGACAAAAAGTAGTTCCTGTCCATGCTGCATTTGCTAACACAACTCCTGGAGAAATCCTGCCAGCTATTGCTCCATTATGACCCTCAAAAATAACAATTTCGTTATTGCTTGTCAATGCAAAAACTTCTGTTTTACCATCTCCATCAATATCTCCTGCAAGTGGAGTTGTACAAGTGAATATAGAATTGTTGGTCGCTGTAGTCCATTTTTTTTGAATGTCAAATGCAAATGGAGGTCGTGATGCACTACAATCATTTGTGTTTGGAATAAGATTGTTTTGAGCAAATATCCCAATAAAACTTATAAAACAAAAACATATGCTCAAGTTTATTTTTCTTATAAAAGAAGGTTCTTTCATAATCTTTTTTTGATTTTCCATAATTACTTTCTTGTGTAAATTAAGTTGCTAATAAAAATTAAACTTTCACTTAATACAGAATTGTATTCATTGTGTTTTCGAGAAAGGCGTAAATCTCCGTTTGGCATTATCTCATACTCAAATTCTATGGGAGCAGTAAACCATAATGATAGGATGTTATTTTTTAACTTAAAATCAATGTCTGATTTTATATTGTCATCACCAATAATAGAACATTGATCATTATTGAATGATAGCGATCTGTAAATACAACTGGTAGTGTTTGCATACTTTCCTTTGGCATAAGCCACACTTGTAGTGTCGCCGTTTTTTGAAACGGTGTTTAATTCTACTTTTATTAGCACCCATGTTCCTTCTAATTCTGTATTTTGTCCATATACTGCCCTGTGCTGGCAAATGCCTAACAATGTTAAGCAGGTAATAAGTAATAATTGTTTCATATTTGTTTAGTTAGTTGTTTTTACTATACTTTTCTTTACTAGTATGTATACAAGTCCAAGCAATAGCAATCCATAGATGCCATCTCCTACAGGTACTCCCCCGATAGGGTCGCCTCCTCCTGGGGGTGCTTTTTGCAAATCGTCATGATACAAACCAAAAGAATGGCTGTCTTCATATTCATTGCTTTGTATTGTTGCCTTGGAATCTTCATCCGAATAAAGCTCGA
>BHEP01000110.1 GCA_003851245.1 Bacteroidales bacterium
TGGTTGTCGTTCCCGAACAACTTAAGAATAAGAAGCAAGAAAACGATAAAAAAGAAAAGGTTACGGGTATCGTAAAAGACGAAAATGGTGAGCCTGTTATCGGGGCAAGTGTGGTGGTGAAAGGAACAAGGCAAGGCACCGTGACCGATATTGATGGAAAGTTTGAGTTGAATGTTGCCAAAGGAGCTGTTTTGAAAGTTTCTTATTTGGCGTACAGCACGAAAGAAGTAAAAGTCGATGGACAGAAGGTAATCAATATCACTTTACAAGAAGATGTCCAAATGCTCGAAAGTGTTATTGTTACGGGCTATATTTCGCAGAAAAAGGCTTCTCTGACAGGAGCAATTTCCAATGTAAAAGTAGACGACAATATGCGCAATATTTCCTCTTCAAATATGTCCGACCTACTGGCGGGATCAATGGCAGGACTGAGTGTTTCCAACACAACAGGAGTGCCTGGTACTTCTGCGAATATGCTGATTAGAGCACAGGGTTCATTTGCAGCTACATTGCCCATATTCGTTATTGACGGTGTTGTAAGAGGTAAGGGTGATTTTGACCGTTTGGATCCAAACGAGGTGGACAATGTAACCATACTCAAAGACGCTGCATCTGCTGCAATTTATGGAGCTCGTTCGACAGGAGGTGTAATTTTGGTTACAACCAGAAGGGGGCAGACAGGAAAGCCCGTTTTGAGCTATAAGGGCTCGTTTGCCATAGAAAAGCGAGGGGAAGGCGTAGAACTGACAAATGCCATCGAAGGAGCAAATATCGTAAATTACATTCACCGCAACGACAAAGATTTCTGGTATTATTGGGACGAAGACGAAATAGACCACATGCGGGGTGTAAATAATGGATGGGGATACGACCATGTCAAAGACAACTGGAATACGCCCACATCAACACACCATGCGCTCAATATTTCGGGCGGAAGCGAAAAGCTGCGTTATTTTGTCAATGGAGCATATTTCAATCAACAAGGTTTTCTTGAGAATGTAAACTATTCGCGCTACAATGTGCGTGCTAATCTCGAAATGGATGTCAGCAAAGACCTAACTGCTTTCGTGCAAATGGGATCGGTCTACGGATCAAAAAACAATATCAGCTTCGAAGGGGAAGGGGGAAGCGATTTGTCTCAGCTGTACGGAAAGCTTCAATATTGGCAATGGGACCATAAGACCCAGACTTCCGATGGCAAACCCATAGATTATGGCTGGTTGGGCAATATCGGAGAGTTTACCAAAGGAAATGCTGGTTATGACAAAGATGAGTTTCAGTCGGTGGAACTTCAATTCAAGATGCAATACAAAATTCCTCTTGTTAAAGGTCTTAGAATAACTGGGCTTTACAACCACAAGTATGCCAATAATTACAACAAGACGTTCTCTAAAAAGCAACAACTATACAAGGTAAAAAAATCTGGAAGGCACGAACATATATGGACAGACGAAGTTATTGGCACTACATTCAGTAATTGGCCCGACAAGCAGGGAATGAGCCAAATGAATGACCGTGGTATTGATTATCAGTTTAACCTTCAACTCGATTATTCAACCACAATCGACAAACATAAGATAAGCGGTCTATTGGTATACGAGCAGGCCGAAGGAGATGGGCGCGACTTTACTGCTGGACGTGAGCGTTTTCCTATATTAATCAAAGACCAGTGGTTTGCAACAAGCGGCGACCGTAAGGATTCGTATGTAAGTGGAAAAGAGTGGGAAAATGGCCGCCTTTCCTATATTGGGCAGGTCAACTATTCCTATGACAACAAATATTTGCTGAACACATCCTTGCGTATAGATGGTTCGATGAATTATGCACCCAACAAACGTTATGGCTATTTTCCAGCAGTTTCTGGTGCATGGATTCTTTCGGAAGAAAAATTCCTGTCGGATGTTCGTCAAATTGATTTTCTCAAATTAAGAGCTTCAGCAGGATTGACTGGCAATGATTCGGATATCGGATGGCAGTGGCAGGAACGTTATGATGCAAGTGGCAATAATGCTTATTTCGGAACAAGTCCGATGACCTATCCAGGAATTAAATTTGGAGGCATCGTCAATCCTTATGCTACCTGGGAAAAATCATTCTCGTACAATATAGGCGCAGATATAAATTTCCTCGATCGTTGGTCATTAAGTGCAGACTATTGGTTCAAAAATACCTATGATATTCTGGCTGACCGTAAATACTCACTACCCACTTCTTTTGGCTTTTCTATGCCTAAGGAAAATTACGGAAAGGTACATTCGCAAGGCTTTGACTTAGAACTAACTTACCGCAATTCGTTCGACAAGGTCAACTATTTTATAAAAGGTGTTTTCTCTTATGGAACCAATAAAGTGATCATAGAAGATCATGCAGAGAATGCTTTATACAAAGACATTAGAGTAGGTAAAAAAACAGGTTATTTATTGGGATATCGAGACCTGGGTATAGTACGAACTCAAGCAGATCTTGATGCAATTCTCAACACCTACAAGGAAAAATATGGAGCCGATCACGAGTTTACTGTATTCGGTCATAAACTGGGATTAGGTATGCTTAACTATTCCGACATAAATGGGCCTGATGGCGTTCCCGATGGTAAAATCGATGGGTACGACGAAGATGTATTGTCCATGAATGGTGCTCCTCCTATAAATACAGGGCTGACTTTGGGTGTGGAATGGAAAGGAATTAGCATACAGACACTTTTTCAAGGATCGTTTGGACACAAACGTTTTGCTGATGGTAAATTTAAGAATCTACTCGAATGGAACAGAATGCCGACAGTATGGACGGACCATTGGAGCGAAAATAATCCAAATGCAAGCATGCCTCAGCCTTTATCATACAATGACGGAGCAAAATCGAATTACAATAACAACTCGACTTTTTGGCTGTATGATGCAGATTTCGTTAAACTGAAATATCTTAATGTAGGCTACAATTTGCCTCAATCATGGATCAAACCATTGGGCGCAGGACATGTAAAAATGTTTTTCTCTGCTACAAATTTGTTGACTTTCAGTAAATTTAAATTGTGGGATCCTGAAGTAGGAGAAAGTGCTTCTTATCCGAATATGAAAACATTTAATTTCGGTGTCGATGTGTCATTTTAAGACATCAAAAACAAGTATAAATATTTATAATTAGAAGAAGATGAAAAAAATATATTTTTATATAGTTTGTTTGTTGGGCGTAATGGCTTGTACAGACGTTTTGAACAAAGAAGACTACAGCGGCATAACACCTGGAGATGTCTGGGAAAATGAAACAATGATAGAAGCATTGGTCAATGATATTCATGGAGGTCTTATGCCTGGATGGCCTTTTAATGGACACGAATCCGATGAGGCAGCAAATCCGGATGTTGGTATGAACGATATTTTGCGAGGTACGGCTACTATTGATACATGGGATTATTG
>BHEP01000111.1 GCA_003851245.1 Bacteroidales bacterium
CTTTATGGAGCATTACGGCAAAAAAGTGCGCTTTTTTATCTATAACAGTTCTAATTTAGAGCAGCTCGATACTTTTTCCTCAAGTGCGGGGATTAATGTCATGATTATCAATACACAAGCTTTTGCCTCCTCGCTTAAAGAAGGGGCGAATAATAAAGAGAGTCGCATTATCTATTCTAAACGCGATGCATTTGCAAGCCGCCGCCCAATTGATGTTATCAAAGCCAATCGTCCGATTATTATTTTGGACGAACCCCAAAAAATGGGTGGCGAGGTTACTCAAAAAGCACTCAAAAACTTCAATCCACTTTTTAGCCTTAACTATTCGGCAACGCATAAAAATCATCATAATTTAGTACATGTTTTAGATGCGCTTGAGGCGTATAACAAACGCTTGGTCAAAAAAATTGAAGTGAAAGGGTTTGAAGTTAAAAATTTAAGAGGTACCGATCAATACCTATATTTGGAACGCATTGTTTTATCCAAAAATGTACCTATGGCACGGATTGAGATAGAGATAAATTACAATAAATCCATTAATAGAGAAACGCGTATTTTTGGTATTGGCGATAATTTGTACATAGCATCTAAAAATATGGAGCAATACAAAGGCTATATTCTATCCGAAATTGACCCTATAAACGGCAGTCTTACTTTTGCTAATGGGCAAGTGTTACAAAAAGGCAATGTTGTTGGCGATGTGTCGGAAAAAGATATGCGGCGCATTCAAATACGAGAAACCATTATTTCTCATTTTGAAAAAGAAGAGCGTTTGTTTAATTTAGGCATTAAAACATTGTCGCTATTTTTTATTGATAGTGTAGCGAAGTATCGTATTTATGATGAAAATGGCACGGAGCAATTAGGTGATTACGGGCAAATGTTTGCACAAGAATACACGGCTATTTTTAATAATTATATAGACTTATTGGATACTCCTTACCAACAATATCTTAAAAAATTTGAGGTGAGTGAAATCCATAAAGGCTATTTTAGTATCGATAAAAAAACGGGGAACAATGTGGATAGCGTTGTAAAAAGAGGCAAGGAATTTTCTGAGGATATCTCCGCCTACGATTTAATTCTTAAAAACAAGGAGCGTTTGCTTAGTTTTGAGGAGCCAACGCGCTTTATTTTTTCACACTCGGCACTGCGTGAGGGTTGGGATAATCCGAATGTTTTTCAAATATGCACCCTTAAACACACGGAATCAACAATTATTAAACGCCAAGAAGTAGGCCGTGGTTTGCGTTTATGCGTAAACCAAGCTGGCAATAGAATGGATACGCAAAGCTGCGGTGATGCCGTTCATAAAATAAATCTACTTACCGTAATTGCCAGCGAAAGCTATAAAGATTTTGTAGGGGATTTGCAAAAACAAATTAAAGATGAACTCTATGACAGACCCTCCAAGGCTACAGTTTCATATTTTGAGGGCAAAAACATAGCCGTAGGGGAAAATCACGTTATAATTGATGCCAAAGTGGCAAACGATAT
Organism: Bacteroidales bacterium; assembly: GCA_003851245.1. Classification (GTDB taxonomy): domain Bacteria; phylum Bacteroidota; class Bacteroidia; order Bacteroidales; family Azobacteroidaceae; genus BHEP01. Next base: position 1,498 of record BHEP01000111.1, read on the forward strand.
TCATAGGTATTTGATCCAAAACTATTATATTGATAATGAGAATAATGTTACCGATCTGTACCGTACCGATTTAGAAAATAATTGTTTGATTGCGTTACCGCAAGAATTACAGCCTATGACACAAGGTATTCATCAATTAGTACAAAGTATTTTTGATGAAAACGTGCTTAAAGATATGTTTAATGATGCGAGTGCAACCAAAATAGATACAAATGAGCTAAATGATAATTTCCACAAGAAAGAATTTCAAACTCTTTGGAGCTACATCAATCACAAATATGCCTATACCGTTGCTTTTGATAGTGAGGAGTTAATTTTAAAAGCCGTAAAACACATCAACGCAAACTTGCTTGTTTCCAAATTGCAATATACTGCAACCACAGGGGCGCAACGCAAAATAATGGACGAGAATGAGTTGAAACGAGGCGTATCTTTTAATACCGCAAAAACCAGCACCAAAATACTTAAGTATGCCCAAACTAGCCAAATAAAGTACGACTTAATCGGCAAAATAGCAGATGGTGCGAAGCTAACTCGCAAAACAGCAGCTACTGTATTACAACAACTTAATCATGCTAGCTTGGCGCTATTTCAAGATAATCCTGAGGAGTTTATCACCAACGTTATTAAGCTTATTAAGGAGCAAAAAGCAACCATGATTGTGGAGCATATCTCCTATAATTCTATAGAAGGAAATTATGATAGTTCCATCTTCACCGCTGAAAAAACAGCTAGTTTCGACAAAGCATTTCAAGCCAAAAAGCACATACAAGATTACGTTTTTACCGATGGTATTGCTCAAAATAGTGTGGAACGTCGTTTTGCAGAAGCTCTTGATGTAGCGGCTGAGGTTTGTGTGTATGCCAAACTCCCCAGAGGATTTGCTATTCCCACACCCCTTGGCAATTACGCGCCAGATTGGGCTATCGCTTTTAATGAATGCAGCGTAAAACACATCTACTTTATCGCCGAAACCAAAGGAAGCATGGACTCGCTCCAATTGCGCCCTATCGAACAGGCAAAAATAGCCTGTGCAAAAAAGCTGTTTAATGAGCTTTCAACGAGCAAAGTAAAATACCACGATGTGGATAGTTATCAAAGTTTATTGAATATTATGCAGGGATTATGAACGGTTGGAGTATGATTTAATCAAGCAGTTAAATATTTATCTGAAATTTATTTTATTTCTACGTAGTCTCAAAATAGCAAAACTGATTCCTTATCCGTTACTTATTGAAAAATAGTTGTTTGTAACTAATTGGTTGATAACGAATAGTGATTTTACTGTGTCTTGCAAGATGGAATGTGAGCTCTTTGTCAATATTGGACAAATCACCAATCTATTTAAGATACGCATTCATTTTTTGGTTGCTCGGAACAGGAAGGATCATTCCTTCGGGGAGAGTTCCTTTATACTTGTCCAAAATCCATAGGTTGCCATCGAATGATGTGCGGATATGTTCTGCCCGAAACTTCTTCTGCATTATTTTACCAATCTCCTCTTGCGTGAGGTAGCCTCGGTCTACCTTTTTTAATCGTATTTTATAATTAGCAAAAGGGTCGGCGGTAATCCATCCATTATTTCTGGCGATAAGAATGATACGTTTGAAAAACTGCATGAACTTGGCGGTCGTGTTTGCTCCACACTTACCAGTAGTCATCAGGTAGACTTCAAAGTCGATGATAAACATGTGGTTTATCTCCTTTAAGCAGACATCAGACAGATTGTACTTACTTTTAACAAACGATGCCATGTGTTTTCGTGTAACCTCATACTTCTGGTAGGTTACTTTCGCTTTGGTTTTGCCGATAAGACTAAAAACATCGTCGTTGTGCTTTTGGAATAATTCT
>BHEP01000112.1 GCA_003851245.1 Bacteroidales bacterium
CCAAGGGAAGTCCCTTTTACCACAATGCTGGCTCCTATGATGGCTTCGCCATTTTGGTCTATTATTGTGCCCGCTATTTTTTTGTTTCCTTCTTGGCTGGGCATTGCTTCTTTTGTTTCTTTTGCTGAAGGATGATGGTTTTTTTGCGTAAGTATAACATCTTTGTCAACAACCTTATAGTCAATATCGCCTTCGGCAAATACTTGATCCAAGACTGCAAAAACCTCCTTGTCGATCACGTTCACCGATACTTTGCGTTTGGTGTTTACCAGTTTGCTGTTGTAGTAGAACTGAAATTCGCTTTGGCTCTCTATTCTTTCCAGCACTTTTTCTATAGAAGTGTTTGTCATTGTAAGCGACAGCTTGGTTGATTGGGCATAGGAAAGAGAGGCCTCAATGTTTCCTGTAGAAAACAACAATAGGAGGCAAGTTGTTTTCATGATTAATACAATTTTGTGGAATGATGGCTGCGTTTTAATGGCGTGCCAATCCGCTTTGATTTGGTGATAATTTTTCATATTTTTCTCATATTTTTTTAATTTAACTTAAATGTAGTTTATTATATTGATTTATTTTTCAGATTATAGGCAGGGGTCTTTTTAAGTGTTACCAAAGTTTTTCGAGGTTCTTTGCTATCATCTGTGGGGGCATGCGAAATTACATACTCTATTTTGGACGACATTTTCAGGTATTCGAGTATTTGAACCAATTGCCTATTTTGGAAAGTTCCCGTAAAACGGTAGGTCTTGATTTCCTTGTCAATAATATTGAAATCCACATCATAGAAGTTTGATAGCTTCTCTAATACTTGCTCCATTTCCAGGTCTTTAAATATCAATTTGCCTTCCATCCAAGCCGTTTCATGATTGGTGTTTGTCTTCACTATGCTCAATTGTCCTGTATTTGGCTTATAAATTGCTTTTTCTGAAGGCATCAAGTCACTTACATTTTCTTTCCCTTTAGGAGAACGTATGAGCACTTGCACTTTTCCCGATACGAGGCTGGTTTGAATTTCCTTACTCTTGGAGTAAGCTCTCAAGTTAAATTCAGTGCCTAAGACCCTTATGCGCATATCTTGGTCAAAAACACTTACGATGAATGGCTTTTTATTGTTGGGCTTAACCTTAAAATAAGCTTCTCCATTAAGGTTTAGGCTTCTATTTTTATCGTTGTAGTTGCTATTGTACGATATTGAACTAGCAGAATTTAGATATACCTGCGTACCATCGGGCAGATAAAACGAAGTTCGCATGCCAGGATTTGATTCTACTGTAGTATATTGCAAATCCGAAGCAGGCTTGACTTGCAACAAAAGGAAAATAGCACTTGCGAGCACAAGCCCAAGGATGAATGCCGCTGCGGAAGAATAGTTTCTAATAAAGCGTCGGATTTTTCTTTGTTTTATTTTTCTCTGAATTTTGCTGTAGGCATCAATAGACTTGGTATTGTTTATTATGTCGCTTGCTTCTTGGGCAAGGTATATCTGCGCTATTGCCAGCACTAGATTTTCGTTTTCCTGGTTCTGAAACATCCAGATTTCAATCTGAGTATTTTGATCTGCGCTTTCCAGGCCCCTTATATAGCTTAGAAGAAGAGATTCACTGGGAATAAAGTTTACTCTCATAGATAGTAATTCTTGTTTATACTACTAAGACCGACAAAGGGAGGCATACCCTAAACGAAATGTGAAGAAAATTAAAAATATAATTAACTTTGTGCTGTATTTGTATGTCTGTTTACAGTTGCCTCATGTAAAACCCAATAAAACCCAATAAAACTCGATTTATGGAAGATACACTGCTCTTTATACGCTTTAAAAATGGGAGCGAGGATGCTTATAAGCAGTTATTTCTAAGATACTATGCTCCCTTATTAGCTTTTGCCTCTCGTTTTTTGTCAAAAACGGAGGCCGAAGAGGTGGTGCAAGATTTGATGCTTTATTTGTGGGAAAAGAGAGGAGATTTGCTTATTGAGAGTTCGCTGAAATCTTATCTTTTTGCGGCAACGAAGAATCGCTGTTTTCATGTTATAGAGAAGAGAAATATACACGAGAGGATACATGCTAATATTTATGATAAGCTAAAAAACGAATTAGAAGATCCTGATTATTATATGCTAGGGGAGCTATCTGAAAAAATAAACTTGGCAATAGGGCAACTACCAGCCAGTTATAAGCAAACATTTGAACTTAGCCGCTTTAGCGACCTTACAAATGTAGAGATCGCTAAAGAGCTTGGAGTTTCGGTCAAAACGGTTGAGTACCGCATCAGCCAGGCACTAAAAATATTGCGCAAGGACTTGAAAGATTACTTGCAGGTCTTGGTCTTAATAAATTATATTACTTGATTGATAAATATTGCTTTACGCCCTTGGTGTTTTGTTTGATACTATTTTTTTATAGCCTCTTCCAATGCCTCCCACCAGTTTTTATTGATTATATGCACAATGTCAAAAATCAT
>BHEP01000113.1 GCA_003851245.1 Bacteroidales bacterium
TAATTGTATGCCAGAGCAGATTGTGGTGGAAGTGCACAGTGCTGAGGGCAAAATGCTGATAGACTATAAGGCCGAAAAACAGGAAATAAAACCCTGTCCACAAGCAGCTATTGCTGCCAAAGACCCCAAAGAAATACATAGCGTAGAAGACTTGTTTCTCACGGGTTTGCATCTGGAGCAATACCGACATGCTACCTACAATCCTATAGACTATTACATGGAGGCTCTGGCGCGCGAGCCCAAAGACATTCGTTGCAACAATGCCATGGGTCTGATACTCCTGCGAAGGGGGATGTTTGAAAAAGCACAGCCTTATTTTCAAACAGCCATCGACAAGCTCTGCCAGCGAAGCCCCAACCCCTACGATGGAGAGCCTCACTACAATCTGGGATGCTCTCTGAAGATGCAAGGACAATTGGATAAGGCATACGATGCCTTCTTTAAAGCTACATGGAATGCTGCGTGGCAAGCTCCTGCATACTATGCCTTGGCGCAAATTGATTGCGCTCGCGGGCAGTGGAGCGAAGCTTTGGAGCGTGTAGAATCGTCACTCATAAGCAATTGGCACAACCACAAGGCGCGCCAACTAAAGGCCTCCATTTTGCGAAAGCTCAACCGCAAGCAAGAAGCAGAGGCTTGGATCAAAGACTCCTTAATAATAGACCAATTCAATATGGGATGCCGCTTTGAACAATATCTACTCAACTTAGATGCGAATGCCCTCAAGCAAATGAAACACATAATGCGTTCGTGGGAACATGGATACATAGAGTATGCCCTCGATTTTGCCAGTGCTGGCTTGTTTGACGAAGCGATACTGTTCTTAACAATACCCGTAGAAGAAAAATGCGCCATGCTAGATTTGCAAAGCGACAAGCAGGTATATCCCATCTTATATTACGCCTTAGCATATTTTGCTTCAATGAACAAGGACTATCAAAGCGCAAAAGCCTACCTCCAAAAGGCCGCAGCGCAAAGCCCCGAAAGGTGTTTCCCTAACCGAATAGAGGAAGTGTGCATTCTTCAAGAAGCCATTCGACTAAACCCGAGCGATGCCAAAGCTCCCTACTACTTGGGCAATTTTTGGTATGCCTTCCGCCAATACGATCAGGCTATTGCTTGCTGGCAGCAATCGGCACAAGTGGATGCGCAATTCCCTACCGTATTGCGCAATCTAGCATTGGCATACTACAACAAATTGAACGACAAACCCAAGGCCCAGCACTACCTTGAGCAAGCCTTTGCTTTAGACCAATCGGATGCTCGTGTATTTATGGAACTCGATCAATTGTACAAGAAAATAGGTAGGCCTTATGCCCAGCGGCTAGCATTATTGGAAAAACACCTGCCGCTTGTTCTGCAAAGAGACGATCTATATATCGAAAGGCTCACTCTATACAGCCTATTGGGCAAATACGAAACAGCGTGCAAGCTAATCGATCAGCACATTTTCCATCCTTGGGAAGGAGGCGAGGGCAAAGTGACAGCACAATACTGCTTCTGCCGTGTGGAAATGGCAAAAAAAGCTATTGCCGAACAGGAATTTGATCAGGCTCTGCGCCTACTGAAAGAAACAGAGAGCTACCCACACAATCTGGGCGAAGGCAAGCTAAGCAATGCGCAGGAAAACGAAATTTATTACTACAAAGCATTGGCTTATCAGGGTAGGGGAGACATAGCTGAGGCTAAAGCCAATTTTGACTTAGCCTCCATGGGTGATAACGAACCTCAACAGGTCTTTTTCTACAACGATCAGCAGCCCGACAAAATCTTTTATCAAGGGCTCGCTTGGCGTCAATTGGGACACGAAGACAAGGCCCGCTCGTGTTTCCACAAGCTCATTGCCCATGGCGAAAAGCACCTCTTTGATACTTGCAAGATTGACTATTTTGCAGTATCATTGCCCGATCTAGCCATTTGGGACGACGACCTCAACACCCGCAACCAAGTGCATTGCTTCTATGTAATGGCTTTGGGATACAGCGGATTAGGGCAAGACGATAAGGCCGAAATGTGCTACAATAAGGTAAAGGCATTGGATATGTACAAGCAGGTATAT
>BHEP01000114.1 GCA_003851245.1 Bacteroidales bacterium
CTATTAATTATCGTATGCTTGGTCTGTGTCGCTTTGGCGACACAGGCACAAACTAAAAAAACTGCAAAGACAACAAAAACAGGGACTCACTCGCCTTTCATGCAGGTAGAAAACACCGCCAAGAAATTGATGGCAACAACGCCCGATGGATATACGTGACGGGCGCCCCCACAAAGAATGAAGACTGGACCCTAGAAGCTGGCAAAACATACTCCCTGCGCTACCGCATCATAGCCTACGACGGTGAAATGAATGACAAGAGAGCCGAACAAATGTGGAAGCAATACACCGCAATAAATGGACAAGGAATAATGGACAATGAATAAGGAATAATAAATAAGGAATTATGAATAATAGAAGAACTTTTATCAAACGCAGTCTGGCAGGAGCCTTGCTGCTGAGTACTCCAAACTTATCTGCTGCCAATAGTATGGAGGCACAAGACAAGGTAAAACAGAAAAAAGCCAAGCCCAATGATCTATTCAAACTAGGAATGGCTGGCTACACCTTTGTCAATTTCAAGCTAGACCAAACCTTGGAAGTCCTCGAACGTCTGGATATACGCTACCTCTGCATCAAAGATTTTCATCTGCCCTTCAAGAGTACCGACCAAGAGATCAAGGATTTTCATGCCAAGCTGGCAGCAAAAAACGTGATAGGATATGCTGTGGGTCCTATTTATATGAAAACCGAAGAGGAGGTGGCAAATGCCTTCGAGTATGCCAAGCGCGTAGGAGTAAAAACAATCGTTGGCGTACCCAATGTATCGCTGCTGCCCTATGTCAATCAGAAAGTGAAAGAATACGATTTCAAGTACGCCATACACTTGCATGGCCCTGATATAGCCCTCTACCCCGATGCCTTGGATGCTTGGAACCATACCAAAGAGCTAGACCCCCGCATGGGAATGTGTCTGGACATAGGCCACGACCTGCGCAATGGATGCGATCCGGTAGCCGATTTACAAAAATACCACTCCCGGGTCTTCGATATCCATATCAAGGATGTAACAGAAGCCTCCAAGGCGGGTGTAGGCATAGAAATAGGCAGAGGGGAAATTGACTTTCCAGCATTCGTGAAGATGCTGCGCAAGGTAAAATACAATGGAGTCTGCAGCCTCGAATACGAGAAAAACATGAAAGACCCTTTCTTAGGTATTGCCGAATCTATTGGATACTTTAAAGCCGTAGTAGATTTAACATAATCCCCTCATAATAACTCTCTAAACACTACTCTCTAAACACTCTAAACTAAACATTTATAAAACATGAAAATAAGCATAAAAATAAGCATGCTAACACTAATCGCTGCCTGCTGCCTGACAAAGCTTTCGGCTCAAGTGCCCACTGTGGAGGCCGTTCAGATAGGCAATAGAATCGATGTGACCATAGGCAAGACCTTTGCCACAAGTTACCGCTTCTACGAAGACGAAAAATATCCCTTCTTCTTTCCAGTCAATGCACTGGTATCGGGAGCAAGCACAACCTCCATGCGCAATGGCGAATATCCTCACCACAGTTCCCTATATTTTGCCTGCGACATGGTAAATGGTGGAAACTACTGGCAAGAGGGGCTAGAAAGAGGTAGGATAATGTCCATTGGTGCACGCATATTAGAATCCACAGGCAGCTCGGTACTTATAGAAGACGAGTGCATATGGAAACGCCCAGATGCCGAAGCTCCCATAAAAGACAAACGCAAGATAAGGATTACCGCCGTCTCGGCAGAAATGTACTACATAGATTTTGATATAGAGCTAGAAATGCTCATCGATGTGGTGATACAGAAAACCAATCACTCTCTATTTAGTGCCCGTATAGATTCCGACCTCACACCCAAACAGGGGGGAGTTATCATCAATGCAGCAGGCAAGACCGGCGAAAAGGGCACTTTTGGAATTGCCTCGCCATGGATAGACTGCTACGGAGAGCGCAAAACGGGTACTGAAGGTATTGCCCTTATGCAGCACCC
>BHEP01000115.1 GCA_003851245.1 Bacteroidales bacterium
GCCAAACTCCATGTGACGTGGATAGATGGTATCAGTTTTCTGGATGAGCTTAGCTGGGATCCCTTCAATGAGGGTAGTCACATGGAACAATATGTTGAGCAATACCGAGAACGATTCGGCTGCTACTTATAATACTCCCCAATAACTAGACAGCTCATTAAGATAATAATCGTACATTTACGTTTAAAAATTTTATTATGACAACAAGAAGAAAATTTAGCGCCGAGTTTAAGAGCAAAGTAGTCTTAGAATCATTAAAAGAGCGAGAAAGTTTGGAGAGTTTATCCAAGAAGTATGAATTACTCCCGACTCAGATTTCAGCATGGAAAGGTGAAGCATTAAAAAATTTCGCACAAGTTTTTTCAAAAGAAAAAGCATCGTCATCCAGCAATACAGTGGACACTCAAATTTTATATGCCCAGATAGGCGAATTGAAAGTTGCGAATGATTTTCTAAAAAAAAAGCTTCAATGAGCTCCCTTGATAATCGCATAAATATGATTGATAAAGAAAACAATGAAATAAGTATTTATTCTCAATGCAAACTGCTATCTATCAACAGAAGTAGTCTATATTATAGCCCATTAGGCGAGTCGCAAGAGAATTTATCTATTATGTCAATATTGGATAAGGCTTATTTTGAGACTCCTTTTTATGGGGTTCTACGCTTGACAGCCATGTTGAAAAGTATGGGATTTAAAGTGAACCAAAAACGTACTCGCAGATTGATGAAGCTAATAAATTGGCAAACAATTTACCAAGAACCCCAAACTACAATTGGTAATAAAGAGCATAAGAAGTACCCCTATTTGTTGAGAGATTTAAAGATAGAGTGTAGAAATCAAGTCTGGGCAACAGATATTACTTATATTCCTATGAAAAAGGGCTTTATGTATTTGATAGCCATTATTGATTTGCACAGTCGCTACGTAGTGGGCTGGTCCTTATCCAATACTATGAGTGCTCAATGGTGTGCCCAGGTCTTGGAAGATGCGATTGCTAAATTTGGCAAGCCAGAAATTTTCAATACCGATCAGGGAAGTCAATTTACTAGCGATGTGTTTATTAAAGTTCTGACAGATAATGATATAAAAATATCTATGGATGGGAAAGGAAGGGCTTTAGATAATATTTTCATTGAAAGATTATGGAAAAGTGTAAAATATGAGGACGTTTATTTGCATGTATATGAAAATGGATTATCTTTGTATGAAGGCTTGGAAAAATATTTTCGATTTTATAATGATAAAAGATTGCATCAATCTTTAGATTATAAGACTC
>BHEP01000116.1 GCA_003851245.1 Bacteroidales bacterium
GAATATTATAAATTAAATTAAATTATGAGAAAATTTTTTTTGGGGAGCTTGCCTATTATTGTTGTACTGCTTATTAGCAGCAACATGAAAGCACAAGTTAGAATTGGAGAAGAGAACTTGCCAACAAAAGGAGCAATATTAGATTTAAGTTCGACAACAGTCCAGGGCTACAAAGGAGGCTTACTGATTCCCCACATCGAAATTATTAATCCAAGATATATCCCAGAAACTTTTACGGATTTTGAAACGGTCGCGGAAGCAGACAGAGATACTGTTCCGTCATTGACAGGTACAATTGTATACAACACCCATGAGAATGAATACATGGAACTCCATGCTGGATTGTATTATTGGAACGGCAACTCCTGGATTACTATGTCAGGTGGCTGGAAATTAACAGGAGAAAACTATTTGCACCCGGACTCAAACTATTTTGTTGGAACGAAAGAATATCAACCACTTATTTTTAAAACCGCCAATAGACAGGTTATGATGATTGATCCAGATGGCAATGTTGGCATTGGAGTAGGGCACCATCCAAGTGCTATGCTAGATGTAAAAGGCGACATTCTTGTCAATGGAATATCAATAGGACTTGGAGGAAACAAGAACCTCGATGATAACAATATTATGATTGGAGAATACGCCTTAAAAAAAAATGTAACGGGCGTTTCAAATATCGCAATTGGTACCAATTCTTTAACTCTCCTTACTTCGGGATCTCATAATGTTTCTGTAGGGCATGCTGCACAAGGGCGCAATACAGCAGGAGAACACAATGTCAGTGTGGGAAGTGGTGCATTAGCTACCAATCTTACTGGGTCATACAATACCGCTTTTGGCAGTTCAGCACTACCTGCTAATGCAACTGGCAGCGAAAATGTTGGAATAGGATACAATGCGGGTAGAAACATCACTGGAGGAAGCCACAATATAATGATTGGCGCAGGTGCCCTTGCCACTTCTCCGACAAGCTCTCATGAACTCAATATTGGAGGATGGATAAGGGGTTTCAATAATGGAGGTAATATTACAATGGGCTACTTTGCAAATGTATATCCCACTCATCGGCTGGCAGTAAATGGCGACATCGTGGCGCAACAAATACATTTGTCGTCTGACAAAAGGTTTAAGAAAAACATAGAAGCAATACCTGGAGCCCTAAACAAGTTATTGAAACTACAAGGAGTTTCCTATGACTGGAGAACCGACGAATTTGAGGATAGGCAATTCAACAACCA
>BHEP01000117.1 GCA_003851245.1 Bacteroidales bacterium
CCCGTGTACCAATCAGGGGTTCGTCACAAACCACGCATGAATGAGTTGTTGATAGCCGATATTAAAGAGTGTTTAATCCAGAATAAAGACAAAAGTAGTACTGGGCGCAGTAAGCAGCGCATGCTTAAATGTGATATTCATGACTTTTTGACTGACAAAGGACACAGCATTTCTTATTCGAGTGTCTGCAAGTATATCAAATCTTTGGATACCAGTGGCAAGGAGAGCTTTATTAAGCAGAACTATCTTCCAGGGGATGTCTGTGAATTCGACTGGGGAGAGGTCAAGTTGTACATCGGTGGAGTATTGCGCAAGTTCTATCTTGCCGTCTTTACCCTAGCTTATAGCAATTATCGCAGAGCCTATTTGTTTCAGCGTCAAGACACCTTAGCCTTCATGGAGTCTCACTTGCGCTTTTTTGACCAAGTGCAGGGTGTTCCTCTTGAGATGGTCTATGATAACATGCGTGTAGCCGTAGCCGCCTTTGTAGGCAAGCACGACAAGCTACCCACCATAGCACTCACTAATATGGAAGTCTTCTATGGTTTTTGTCATCGTTTCTGCAATGCCCGTAAGGGAAACGAAAAGGGACATGTGGAACGCAACGTAGAGCTTATTCGCAGGAAGGCATTCTGCCGCAAAGACAGTTTCGATACCACAGAGCAGGCCTATGTGGCTCTGAGTGCCACCTGTGATAAACTAAACAAGGGAGAACTTGTACATGCCGCAGTGCCTGTGGAGCAGCGTGTTGAGCAAGAGCTAGCTTCCCTTATGCCATATCCAGGCAAGATGGGCTGTTACCAATTAGAATCACTGCAGGTAGACAAATGCTCCACCATCACCTTTAAGAACTCACATTATTCCGTTCCCGATCACTTGGTGGGGCAGCGGGTAGATGTCAAGCTCTACAGTGATAAACTGGACCTATATCTAGGCAGTAAGCTCATAGCCACTCACGAGCGATCATATCTGCCTACCTGGTCTATACAGCTGGAGCATTACCTCAAAACGCTCTCACGTAAGCCTGGGGCGATTCCTAGGTCGGTGGCAATGAATCAAGCCTGCGATGACATGCAGCATATGTATACCCGTCACTTTACCACACAGGGGAGGGAGTTTATTGAACTCATAATGTTCTGCAGGGACAATAAAATATCCAATACGACCCTGTATAAGGCTTGCTCACAAGTAGAAAGATGCGGAGCTAGCCAAGTGACAGCCGCACACAT
>BHEP01000118.1 GCA_003851245.1 Bacteroidales bacterium
GAATATTATAAATTAAATTAAATTATGAGAAAATTTTTTTTGGGGAGCTTGCCTATTATTGTTGTACTGCTTATTAGCAGCAACATGAAAGCACAAGTTAGAATTGGAGAAGAGAACTTGCCAACAAGAGGAGCAACATTAGATTTAAGTTCGACAACAGTCCAGGGCTACAAAGGAGGCTTACTGATTCCCCACATCGAAATTATTAATCCAAGATTTATCCCACAAACTTTTACGGATTTTAAAACGGCCCTTCAAGAAGACATGGATACTGTTCCGTCATTGACAGGTACAATTGTATACAACACCCGTGAGGATGAATACATGGACCTCCATGCTGGATTGTATTATTGGAACGGCAACTACTGGATTCCTATGTCAAGTGGCTGGAAATTAAAAGGAGAAAACTATTTGGACCCGGACTCAAACTATTTTGTTGGAACGAAAAAATATCAACCACTTATTTTTAAAACCAACAATAAACAGGCTATGATGATTGATCCAGATGGCAATGTTGTCATTGGAGAAGGGCATCCAAGTGCTATACTAGATGTAAAAGGCGACATTCTTGTCAATTCAATATCAATAGGACTTGGAGGAAACCAGAACATCGATGATAACAATATTATGATTGGATTTAACGCCTTAAAACGAAATGTAACGGGCGTTTCAAATATCTCAATTGGTAGCAGATCTTTAACTTACCTTACTTCGGGATCTCATAATGTTGCTGTAGGGCATACTGCACAAACGCGCAATACAGCAGGAGAACACAATGTCGGTGTGGGAAATGGTACATTATCTTCCAATCTTACTGGGTCATACAATACCGCTTTTGGCAGTACAGCACTACATGATAATATAACTGGCAACGAAAATGTTGGAATAGGACACAATGCGGGTAGAAACATCACTGGAGGAAGCAACAATATAATGATTGGCGCAGGTGCCCTTGCCACTTCTCCGACAAGCTCTCATGAACTCAATATTGGAGGATGGATAAGGGGTTTCAATAATGGAGGTAATATGACAATGGGCTACTTTGCAAATGTATATCCCACTCATCGGCTGGCAGTAAATGGCGACATCGTGGCGCAACAAATACATTTGTCGTCTGACAAAAGGTTTAAGAAAAACATAGAAGCAATACCTGGAG